>JBHBXR010000031.1:0-4240 GCA_041795785.1 Mesocricetibacter sp. | reverse complement strand
GTGCGCCAATAATTTTTCTACCGGATTAATCACGCTAACCGTATAACCGCACGCCTCAAACCAGGCTTTCATCATTGCAATGGAAAGCTTTTCACCGCGACAGTCAATCGTCGCTTTAAGCGCGTCTTCCACTTTACCTTCCTGACGAATTTGTTGTACAGCCTCGGCGATTTGTGCAAATTCCGCGTCAATAATCGCTTTTACGCCGGCAAGATCAAAATTATTATTTTTTTCATGCAATCCGTTGATCAAATTATAGAAAATTTCAAGCGCTTCATTAAAGTGGGGATCGGTGGGTTGGTTCAGGCTGGCTTTTTCAGAAAGGGCGACAAGATGATTGGTAATTTTAGCCGGTGCGGAGAGTACGCCCGCTGCCTGTTCTTCCAAATGAGCTTGTTCGATAAGCTGGGCAGCCTGTAAAAAACGTTCCGGATTGGCAAGAGAAGTGCCGCCGAATTTAAGTACGCGCATAGAATTTTCCTTCTTAATGTTGTGAATGTTTAAAATGTCGTTATTTCAAAATCATAAAAAAACCCGCACTATGAAAATGCGGGTTTTGTGAATTTATTTTGCTACGCACTCACCCGCCCATTCGTCGTAATGGTCATAATAATGGTGGTCATGGTGAAAGTGCGGTTAAATTTCATAACGTTTTTTATATAAAATCGAATGCGTTTAGAAATACCTAAATTTAAGTGACTTGTCAAATGGAAAATAAAAAATAAGCACGAATTATTCATTCATGCTTATTTCGTTATTATAAAAATGACCCGATTATTTGATTACGCCGCACGCCATTCTCGCGCCACCGCCACCCAATGCCGCCGGATGGTCGGAATGGTTATCGCCGCCGGCGTGAATCATTAAAGAATGGCCTTTAATTTCATCTAATGATTTCAAACGAGGCGCTAATACCGGATTGCTTGAATTACCGTCCGCATCCGCATATAAGGCGGGCAAATCACCTAAATGCGCTTCATCAGACCAAGGGAAACCGTGATTTTTCGCCTGTTTAGGATCCCAGTGTCCGCCTGCTCCTAATCCCGCTACCAATTTACCGTCTTTTTCTTTCGGCTCACAGCTTGGTTTTTCATGAATATGAAAACCGTGCAAACCCGGGGTCAGACCTTTTAATTCAGGCGTAAACACCAAACCGTATTTAGATTCGGTCACATAAACATGCCCGATTTGTTGATTGCCTTTTACCGGATCCAGCAATTCCACATCTACGGTTAATCCGTTTTCAGGTTGCTTATGATCGTGACCGGAATGCGCGGTTACCGGCAGAGCAAATACCGCTAAGCTTAAGGCTAATAATGTTTTTTTCATAAATTCTCCTAGTGTTAGAATAATTGAGGTAGAATGTCGGAACATCGCTGCTCCGCTAACGAGCAAAAACCAATCAGACTATATATAAATCAGACTTATTATGCAAATAAAAAACAACTTGATAACAATTCACCAACAAATAAAGCAATACTGCCTGCAAGTTCAACGTCCCGAAAGTGCGGTCAAATTATTAGCCGTTTCAAAAACCAAGCCTGTCGAGGCTATTTTAGCCGCTTATCATGCCGGGCAGACCGCATTCGGTGAAAACTATGTACAGGAAGGGATCGAAAAAATCCAATATTTTGAGCAACAAAACATTCAATTGGAATGGCACTTTATCGGTTCGTTGCAGTCAAATAAAACAAAATTGGTGGCGGAACATTTCGATTGGATGCAAACCTTGGACAGACTTAAAACTGCCGAGCGTTTAAATCAACAGCGTCCGTTGCATAAAGCGCCGTTAAACGTATTGATTCAAATCAACATTAGCAATGAAGACAGCAAGGGCGGTATTTCGGCGGAAGAAATGTCAGACTTTGCAAAACAGCTGAAAAATCTACCGCACTTACGTTTACGCGGTTTGATGGCAATTCCGGCGGCAACGGATAATGAACAGGATCAAATGCAGGTTTTTCGGCAGATGGAATTGCTTTTCCGCCGACTACAACAAGAATTCCCTACCGATCAAATAGATACGCTGTCTATGGGAATGTCAGACGATATGGCGAGTGCGATAAAATGCGGGTCGACGATGGTCAGAATCGGAACGGCTATCTTTGGTAAACGTAATTAATATGCTATGATGCGTTGGTTTTTAAGGTAATTAGAGATAGAAATAATGATAAATTTTCGTTGGACAATCTTTCTTTCGATTATCACATTGGCGACAGTGGTTTGGTTCTATCTTTCAAATCAAAATACCCAACCGCTTGCCGAGTTGATTAAGAAGCAGGAAAGCCCGGAATATATCGGTAAAAAAATGAATACCGTGGTATATTCTCCGACAGGACAGAAGCAATATTTGGCAAAATCAGAACAGGCGGAATATTATCAACAAGACGGACATACGGACTTTACCCAACCTTTGGTTTATTTATTTGAAATGGAGAGCGAAAACGCATTCAAAAGAGAAAGTTGGAAACTCCGTGCCGATAAAGCCAAATTAACTAAAGACAATATGTTGTATTTAAACGGAAACGTCGTCGCCGAGACATTATTGGCGGAATCCAAACTGCAACGTATCGAAACGGAAAGTGCGGTGGTGAATTTGACTACGCAGGACATTAGTTCTGATACGATAGTGAAAATCAACGGTCAAAATTTTACTTCCAGCGGATTGAAATTAACCGGTAATTTGCAACAACAAGTTGCCACATTGAAAGAACAGGTGCAAACTCACTATGAAATCAACAAGCAATAAAATTTTATTGATTACCGCATTAGCCTTTACTTCCCTCTCGGCTTCCGCTTTAAAAGATGATACGAGTAAACCGATTAACATCGTATCCGATAACCAATCTTTGGATATGGAAAACAGTGTTGTTACGTTCAGTGATAATGTCGTGATTACGCAAGGTTCTATTCTGATCAAAGCGAATAAAGTCGTTATCACCCGTCCGCCGGAAGACTCGGGCAAAAAGGAAACCATTGAAGCTTTCGGCAATCCGGTAACCTTCCATCAAATGATGGATAACGGTAAACCAGTTGACGGCAAAGCTAATAAAGTCCATTACGATTTAGGAACGGAATTTTTAACCCTGAAAGAAAAAGCCGAACTCAAACAACTGGACAGTAAAATCAATAGTGAACTCATCACTTATGACGTTAAAAAGCAACAACTTAAAGCCAGCGGCTCGTCAAAATCCCGTGTACAAACCGTGTTGATTCCGACCCAATTAAACGAACAGAATAAAAAAATTAAAAAATAGGATTTCTTAATGTCGATTCTTTATGCTGAAAACTTGGCTAAAAGTTATAAAAGCCGTCGTGTTGTATCTGATGTCAGCTTTACGGTGAAATCCAATGAAATCGTTGGGTTACTCGGTCCAAACGGTGCGGGGAAAACTACGTCTTTCTATATGGTTGTAGGCTTGATACGTCATGATGAAGGCAAAATCCGTATTGATGAGGAAGATATCAGTTTGTTACCGATGCACAATCGGGCCCAAAAAGGTGTCGGTTACTTACCGCAAGAAGCTTCCATTTTCCGTCGTTTAAGTGTCTATGATAATTTGATGGCGGTATTAGAAATTCGTAAAGATTTAAACGGCAGACAACGTCGTGAAAGAGCGGATGAATTAATTGACGAATTTAATATCGGGCATATTCGCGATAATTTGGGGCAATCGCTCTCCGGAGGGGAACGCCGTCGCGTAGAAATTGCCCGGGCATTAGCCGCCAATCCTAAATTTATTTTATTGGACGAACCCTTTGCCGGCGTTGATCCGATTTCCGTAATTGACATCAAAAAAATCATTACCGATCTGCGCAATCGCGGATTAGGGGTACTGATTACCGACCATAATGTGCGTGAAACATTGGACGTATGCGAACGCGCTTATATTGTGAGCGAAGGTAAAATGATCGCCACGGGCACACCGGCGGAAGTGATGAATAACGAGCAGGTAAAACGCGTTTATTTAGGTGAGCAATTCAAACTCTAACAGGTGATAGCCGATGAAATTTACTCAGCTTCTGGCAGAAAAAAATATTCGTCAGGGGATTGTCTGTTCCAGTAAAAAACGGGTGTTCGAAATGATCGGACGCCTCGTCGCCGAGCAGTTGACCGCTCAATTAAATACTGAAAATTTTGATGAATTACAATGCTTTGAAAGCTTGTTTAATCGTGAAAAATTGGGCAACACTGCCATCGGTAACGGTGTTGCGATGCCGCGGGCAAGGCTGCCTGCCG
>JBHBXR010000030.1:0-13250 GCA_041795785.1 Mesocricetibacter sp. | reverse complement strand
ATATAGCCTTGGCGGCACAGGACGGTAAAATCCGCCATCAACTTTATCAGCTCGGTTGTGTCCGTCGGGAACAAATCACTGAAACCGGCGAATGTTTATTGGAAATTCAAATTGATAAAATAGAATGGCAGAAATTAAGCAAACGCTTTCCAAAACTCGCAGAAAACCGACCGCACTTTTAGCTTCTCATCAGTATTATAGGGTAAATTCGAGTTTTTAATAACGCCTTATTCCGGCGTAATCCAACTGACCTGCCAACTGCCGGTGCCTTCCGGCACAAGGGTTTGGGTTAAATAAGGCAGGATTTGCTTCATTTGCCCTTCCAATGTCCAAGGCGGATTAATCACAATCATACCGCTTGCCGTCATCCCGCGCTGATCGCTGTCGGGGCGGATTGCCAGCTCAATTTGCAGAATCTTACGAATATCCGTAGCTTCCAAGCCTTTAATGATTCTTTTTGTTTGCTGACGTAACACCACGGGATACCAAATCGCATAGACACCGGTGGCAAAACGTTTATAACCCTCTTCAACGGCTTTCACCACCAAATCGTAATCCTCTTTCAGCTCATAAGGCGGGTCGATTAACACCAAGCCGCGACGCTCTTTCGGCGGTAATGTCGCTTTCAATTGTTGGAAACCGTTGTCACGTTTGGCGGTGACATTTTCAAATTGTTTGAAATTGTTGCGTAACAAGGGATAATCTGACGGATGCAATTCGGTCAACAAGGCGCGATCTTGCGCGCGCAGTAATTGCGCGGCAATTAACGGTGAACCGGCATAATAACGCAATTCTTTACCGCCGTAATTCAACTTTTTAATCAGATCCACATAGCGCTGCACATCCGGCGGCAAATCCGTTTTATCCCATAAACGCCCGATTCCTTCGACGAACTCCGCTGTTTTTTCCGCTTCGTCGCCGAACAAACGGTAACGCCCTACGCCTGCGTGCGTATCTAAATAATAAAAACCTTTTTCTTTCTGCTTGAGGTTTTCCAAAATCAACATCAAAACAATATGTTTAAGCACATCGGCGTGATTGCCGGCGTGGAAACTGTGACGATAACTAAGCATGGCTATCCTTAACTAACTCATTAAAAACAGTAAAAAAACAGACCGCACTTTTGCTTTCGTAATCGCTTGTTAATGCGGTAAGAACGGATATATAAACGAGGCTCTATTTAAATCAGAACGTTATCTCGCTAAAGATACGGGTTTCCGCCGCGATACGAAAAACTTTTTACCTTTAGCGAAAAGGTTATGCCGTACAACGACGGCATTTTGTAACACAATAGTCAAAATAAGTTGAGTTCTGTATTTCCCTTAAAAGTGCGGTCGGTTTTAAAAGAGTTCTTGTCTTTCATTCGGTGTGCTGCCCGGTTGAGTGCCAAATTTTTCGGTTAATCCTTCCGGTACATAGTAGCCTTTTTCTTCCACATAGGCTCTGGTCGGCTCGGTGCCTTTAATGAAATACTCTTTTCTGCCGCCACCGCTCGCCAATAAACCGGAACCCATATCAATGCTTTTTTCCACAATATTCGGCGGCAGTTCCAACTTACGCTCCGGAATATCGCTCAAGCTGGCTTTCATATACGCGATCCAAGCCGGCATTGCGGTTTTCGCTCCCGCCTCGCCACGACCCAACTCACGCGCGTTATCATCAAATCCGACATAGACCGCAGTAGTCAAATTGGCACCGAAACCGGCATACCAAGCCACTTTGGAGTTATTGGTAGTTCCGGTTTTACCGCCGATGTCCTGACGTTTAAATTCGTTTGCCATGCGCCAGCTGGTACCTTTCCAACCCTGTCCCGGTTCGCCGTAAACGGCGGAAGTCAAGGCGCTACGGATTAAAAACGCCAGCTCGCCGCTGATCACGCGCGGTGCGTATTCTACTTTGGTGCCGCTGGTTTTATCCGCGGCCATTAAATTAATATCTTCTTCTTTCAACGGGGTCGCCGTCATTTGTAGTTCCGGTACATCCGGCACGATTCCCTGTACATCGTCCAACTCTTCGCCGTTCGTATTTTCATCGGTTTTCACCAACTCCGACGCCGGTGTCGATTTATAATCCAATTCTTCGTTTTGTTGTTTAAAACCATCCAGTTTTTCCGTCGCTCCGTAAATCACCGGAATATCGTGACAGGTGATACAGGCGATTTTAGGATTGGCAATAAACACTTCTTTACCGTTCGGATCAATAATTTTATCAATAATATAAGGATCGATTAAAAACCCGCCGTTATCAAACACCGCATAACCGCGCGCCATTTCCAACGGCGTGAATGACGCCGCACCTAAGGCTAAGGCTTCACTGGCATAATATTGTTCCTGTTTGAAACCGAAACGCCCTAAAAACTCGGCAACAAACGGAATCCCCGCCATTTGCATCGCTCGGATTGCAATCATATTTTTCGACTGCCCCAATCCCACACGCAAACGCATAGGACCGTCATAACGGTTCGGAGAGTTTTTCGGCGACCACACTTTTTGCCCCGGTTTTTTGATCGTAATCGGGCTGTCCTGCAACACACTGGACAGAGTTAAACCTTTTTCCATTGCCGCGGCATAAATGAACGGCTTGATAGAGGAACCGACCTGTACTAAAGATTGAGTGGCTCGGTTAAACTTACTTTGTTCAAAACTAAATCCGCCGACGATAGCTTCAATAGCGCCGGTATCGCTGTTCAACGAAACTAAAGCGGAGTTTGCTTCCGGAATCTGCCCTAACATCCAATCGCCGTTATCCCGTTGTCTGATCCAAATCTGTTCGCCGACTTTCGGGCTGTTTCTGCCCGCCCAACGCATCGCAGATTGCGCTAACGTCATTTTTTCTCCCGAACTCAATAACAATTCGGCACCGCTTTTATCCGTTTTTAAAACGGCAGCCGGAATTAAAGGCTCCGAGTTCGGTAGTTTTTTTAATTCCGTTACGATTTTTTCATTGTCCCAAGCCTGCTCGCCTTTTTTCCATAGCGAAACGCCACCGCGATAACCGTGGCGCATATCATAGTCGATCAAATTGTTACGCACCGCTCTCTGCGCTTCTTCCTGATCTTTGGATTGCACCGTGGTATAAACTTTATACCCTTTGGTATAGGCGTCATCTTCGCCATAACGACGCACCATTTCCTGACGCACCATTTCCGTTACATATTCGGCACGGAAATCCAATTTCGCCCCATGATAACGGGCAACAATCGGCTCTTTTTTCGCCGCTTCAAATTCTTCTTGGCTGATATATTTTACATCCAGCATACGTCCGAGCACGATATTGCGGCGCTCTTCCGCACGTTTTAAAGAATATAACGGGTTCATCGTAGAAGGCGCTTTCGGCAATCCGGCAATCATCGCCATTTCCGATAACGTCAATTCATTCAATTCCTTACCGAAATAGGTTTTCGCCGCCGCCGCAACGCCGTAAGCGCGATAACCCAAATAGATTTTATTTAAATATAATTCTAAAATTTCGTTTTTAGTGAGTGTATTTTCAATTTCAACCGCCAGCACCGCTTCTTTCACTTTACGGATAATGGTTTTCTCCGGCGTTAAAAAGAAATTACGCGCCAACTGTTGCGTGATGGTACTTGCCCCCTGACTGACGCCGCGATTCATCACCGCCACATACACGGCACGGGCGATACCGATAGGATCCAAGCCGTGATGATCATAAAAACGGCTGTCTTCCGTCGCTAACACGGCTTCAATTAATTTAGGCGGAATATTCTCAAGTTTGACCGGAATACGGCGCTGCTCCCCCACTTCACCGATTAATTTGCCGTCAGCGGTATAAATTTGCATCGGCTGCTGTAATTCGACGTTTTTTAAACTATCGACATCGGGCAAACCGGATTTGATGTGTACATATAAAATACCGACTGCAACACAACCCAAAATAAACAGGGTTAATAGGGTGCTAAATATTAATTTTGCGATCTTCATTCCAGAATTCACTCTTACTTAATGTGTTATTTCAAAATTTAGGGAACACTATTTCCAAATGGTTAGTATAAAGATTAAGCCACCTTAGCGAAAGAAAAATATCAACAAAAGGAAAATTTCGATGTTTTACCGCAAGAAAAGAAACGTTGACCTAATTCAAGTCGGAATCTGCAAAACTGCGCATCAACAAGTGGAGGCGGTATGGTTGGATAAACAACGTCAACCGCATTTTTTATTAACCGACATCGGAAATATTTCCGCTCTTCCGCAGCAAATTGCCGTTCGACAACCTGATTTTGAAGGACGTCTTAAACTCAAATTTATTACGGCGGTCGCCCCCCATAAAATTTGGTCGAAAACTCTGATATTACCGCAACAGCTCAATGCGCAGGAATGCGAACAACAGTGCCGTTTCGTCTTACAAAACGAACTTCCCGTACCTTTTGAGGAACTTTGGTTTGATTATTGCTCCACACCGCTAAAACAAGGATTACGCTTGGATATTTTTGCCATTATCCAAAGCGCCGCCCAAGCTCATCTTGCGCAATTTTCACCGTTGCATATTGATGTATTGGATAACGCCGCCCATTGTTTATTACGCGCTTTCCGCTACTTCACAACGGATATTCCGTCAATTTCGCCGTTATTTTTATACCAGGACGAAACAAACGGCATTGCTTTACAAAATAAACCGCACCAACTGCAATTAATTCAACAAACGGCACAAAATCCGACCGCACTTTTGGCTCAATACAGCGAACGTTACGCTGAAAATATCGAACAAGTGATCTGCTATAACGGCTCAAAAACGCAATATAACCTCCCCGAAAATTGGCAAACAGTTGAAACCGATATTCCGTTTCTCGCCTTGGGAGCGGCGCTTTGGCAACAGGATTTAATACAAGATGAAAAAACAAATTAACCTGTTGCCGTGGCGTCTCAAGCTACATCGCGAGCAAAGCCGTAGGCTGTTTTATAAGCTGTTCGTCATGCTCTTAATCGCATTTTCCCTGCTCACGGCATTGCATTATTTGTCACGCCAAACTTCCGCCCAAATAACGGAACGGCAAACTGCTTTGCAACAGATAAACAGCCGGTTAACCCAACTGGAGCGACAAATTATCAAGTCACGGCAAAATTACATCGCGCCGGAAACCCAATTTCCCGTCGAAAGCGGGCAAGTGGAAAAATTATTGGACAGTTTAACTCGACTGCCTTTACAGCAAGGCGAGCTTACTCGACTTCGTTTTGATTATAAGCGACTGGAGCTTGCCGGAATCACGGAAAACCAAGCGGAATTTGAACGTATTAATCGTTTTCTAACGGAACATCCTTTGTTCGGACAAGTGACGCTTTCTCAATTTATACCGCAAACCGACGGCAGTCTGCACTTTCAATTCACGTTAGATCTAGAGGCAACTCAATGATATCGACAATTTTCAACAATCCCCACAACCTATGGGGCAAATGGGTCAAATTATCGGCACAAAAACAGCTCGGCATATTAGCGTTAATGGCACTATGTCTGATTTATTATCCCGCCCAACAATATCTGACATTATTACGGACATCTTCCGCTATAGACAGCGAACTGCAACAACAACGCGCCGAACTTGCCCATCAGCAACAGATTTTACAGGCGTTACAAAAGAAATCCGACGCTTCCTCATTAACGCCCGAGCTAGCCGCTAGTGTATTACCGATCAATCGGCAAATACAGCATTTGGCTGAAAATTTACAGCTTATGGACAGTCGCTGGCAATTTGAGCACACACCGCAGCTGACCTTGCAATTACAAGGTCATTTTAATGAATTAAAGCAATTTTTGACCGCACTTTTAATGCAAACGCCGCAACTTGCTTTAACGACTTTACATATTCAAAAAACAGAAGAAGATGCGGAGTTTTCCATTCAAAGCGAAATCTCTCTACAACTGCAATAAATGAAGGAAAAATAATGAAATTCAAGATGTTATTGTTGTTATGCCTGTGTAACGGTTATGTATCGGCGCAGGATAACGACCCTTTCAATAAAAGCCAACGGAAAGCTTCGTCACCACATAATAGCGTAAACGAAGAACCGCGACATCCGCGCTGCCAAACACAACAACATGTGATTGCCGCAGAGATTCCGTTTGAACGGCTTAAAATTATCGGCATATTGCAATATCAGGAACAAGCCCGGGTTTTATTTCATGACGAAAAACAAATATTCAGTGCCGTTGTCGGTGATTTTATTGCGCAAGAGCAATTCAAAATTCATCAAATCAATAAGCACAACGTACAACTGAACAAATTCCGTCAGGACTGTTCCGCCGCTGAAATCGTTTCAATTAAGTTTTAAGGATAAATTATGCGTTCGTTTTGTTATTCCTGCCTCAAGTGCGGTCTGTTTTTGCTGAGTTTTAGTATGTCACTGCAAGCCAAAGAAGCCGATACGCAACATAAAACTTTTTCCGTCCGTCTAAAACAGGCGCCTTTAGTGGCGACCTTGCAACAGCTTGCCTTGGAGCAGAACATCAATTTAATTATTGATGACGAATTGGAAGGCACGCTTTCTCTACAATTGGAAAATACCAATTTGGATCAACTGTTGCGTTCCGTCGCCAAAATCAAACGGTTGGAGCTGTGGCAGGAAAACGGCATTTATTATCTCAGTAAAAGCGATGAAAATACCGATCGGTTTGCAACGCCAACGGAACTTCCCGAAATAAACGGAAATCCGACCGCACTTGACAGTACGCCGAGTTTAACGACTGCTTCGATAAAATTACATTTCGCCAAAGCCTCGGAAGTTATGAAGTCCTTAACCGCCGGCAGCGGTTCCTTGCTCTCACCGCTCGGTTCCGTAACCTTTGACGATCGCAGTAACTTATTGATTGTACGGGATGATAAAGAATCCGTTAGAAACATTAAAAAACTAATCGCCGAATTGGATAAACCGATTGAGCAGATTGCAATCGAAGCGCGTATCGTCACGATGAACGATGAAAGTTTGCAGGAACTCGGCGTGCGTTGGGGTATGTTTGATCCTACGGCAAACTCGCACAAAGTCAGCGGCAGCTTGGCGGCAAACGGTTTTTCCAACTTAACCGATAACTTAAATGTCAATTTTGCTTCCGCCAATTTGCCTGCCGCTTCCGTTGCGTTACAGGTAGCTAAAATTAACGGACGTTTGCTGGATTTGGAACTCAACGCTTTAGAGCGGGAAAATAACGTGAACATTATCGCTAGCCCGCGCTTGCTGACCACCAATAAAAAAAGCGCCAGTATTAAACAAGGGACGGAGATTCCCTATGTGTCCACTAACGAAAAAAGCGGCTCGCAAAACATCGAATTCCGTGAAGCGGTATTAGGATTGGAAGTAACTCCGCACATTTCACGGGATAACACGATTTTATTGGATTTAGTGGTCAGTCAAAATTCACCGGGCGGCACGGTAAAATCAGGCGAAGGGGAAGTTATTCTGATTGATAAACAGGAAATCAACACGCAGGTTTTTGCCAAAGACGGTGAAACCATTGTACTCGGCGGCGTTTTCCACGATACCGTCACCAAAGGATTGGATAAAGTGCCCGTATTGGGTGACATTCCCGGCATTAAACGTTTATTCAGCCGTGAAAGCGAGCGCCATCAAAAACGCGAATTGGTGATTTTCGTCACTCCGCATATTTTAAAACAAGGGCAAACTTTACCGCAGTTACAAAACGCTAACAAAACCAAATAGCCGAAAATAACGAAAGCCGCTAACTTAACATTAGCGGCTTTCATTCTGAATATGGCTCCTCCTGCGGGACTCGAACCTGCGACATATGGATTAACAGTCCACCGTTCTACCGACTGAACTAAGGAGGAAGAGATGGTGCCTCGAGGCGGAATCGAACCACCGACACGGGGATTTTCAATCCCCTGCTCTACCGACTGAGCTATCGAGGCGTAAACGCTCATCGCGTCAACGGGGCGTATTAAACCGTTTTTTAACGGTTAAGTCAACATCTATTTCAAAAAATTTAGTGTTTACCTCCCGTTTGCCTGTTTAATATGCAAAGCGCCTATTTAATCAGCAATTTGCGTTGTTTTAACCATCTCGCCAAGCACAAAAATGCCCGTTGAATTAATTCAACGGGCAATGTTTATTTTCGCATCGGAACGATTAACGCGCTCCGCGATAAGTTTTTTGCGCTTTATCCACTTTAAGCAAATAATTTCTCGCCTGTGCCGACGGATGGCGCGTTGTCAAAATCTGATATACTTTTTCAGGATACATACTGTTGATTTCAGCTACCGCAGAATAAGGATCGGAATCAAATACCCTTAACACCGCCCCCGCACCGCTGTTATAAGCGGAAATCATCGCATAACGCATTGACGTCGGGTGAGTAATGCCTTCCAAATACTCGTTTCGCAATAACCATAAATAGGCGACACCGGCATCAATATTTTTTTCCGGATCAAACAAATAAGCTTTGCTCGGCTGCCCGGATAACCCCTTCATCTTAAATATATCACGCCCTGCGCTGTGCGGAACCACCTGCATTAGCCCCATCGCATTGGCGTAGCTGATCGCATAAGGGTTAAAACTGGATTCGGTTTGCATAATCGCCAGAATCAGGCTTTCATCAATATTATAACGTTGCGCGGATTTACGGATATAAGGCAAATATTTTCTCGCACGCACGCTGACGTGGTTGGCAATCATCGGAATCTCAACGTATTGCACGGTACGCCCGTTATTCAATCGGCGTTTCTTTAATTTATTTTGAATCAAATAATCAGCAAAATTATTAGCTGTTGTTACATTAGTAATGGAACCGCCCAAATTATCCACCACCTGACCGGCTAAAAACGGGCGAGGACTGATCGGCACATCACCGGAAGCAAACAAATCAATGCCTTTGGCATCGCCGCCCATCAATAAAGTATGTACGATGGAATTATGCAAACGACTGGTATCGCCAAGGGTTTCGATGCTAATCTGACCGTCTTCAAAACTGATGTGGCTACGCGTATTGTAATTATCGGTATATTTCACATAGTCTTTGCGGCTTGCTACCAAAAGTTCGTTAACGCCCCAAATCTGATCGATATTTTGTGAAAACTGCCCGGTTAACAAATCCAATCCGTGAGTGTCTTTGGCAAAGGCATCGTCATAATTTGCCGAATCCGTATCGGAAGTACAGGCATATAAAAGCGGAATAATTAAAGTTAAAACTAAATATTTTTTCATTTTCATAAATTATTTTGACGGTGGAACATAGCCTTCAATGTGAACTTCTTTACCTTCAAACAAAAAATTAACCATTTCCTGTTCTAATAGTTTACGGTGTTCGGCATTCATCATATTCAATTTCTTTTCGTTCACCAGCATGGTTTGTTTTTTCATCCATTCGCCCCACGCCTGTTTGCTGATATTATCAAAAATACGCTTCCCCAATTCCCCCGGGTAAAGTTGAAAATCCAAGCCCTCAGCGTCTTGTTTCAAATATGTGCAAAATACGGTTCTTGCCATTATTATTTCCTTTTTTGAAACTCAATTAATAAATTTTTTACCGGCGTAGCCAGTCCGATTTGATCGGGATTTTGCGGATCATACCAATATTTGACCGCACTTGATACAGAAGATTTATATTCCGCCGGATTTTCCGCCACTTTTTTCCACGACGAACGATCTTCATCGCGCATTTTTCCGTCCGATTCCGCATAAATCGGATAAATATGCAAATGAAAATGACTGAACGTATGACGGAACGATGTCCATTCCTGATATTCGTTAATTCCTTGTTTTTGCAAATAAGTTAACAAATCGGCTTTACGTTCGAATTGGGGAAAACAGTATAAACCGCCCCACAATCCGCTGCTTTCCCGCCGCTCCAACGCCACCTTGTTATGCCGTGCCAAAATCAAGAAATAGCTTTCCTTTTCGGGCAAAGTCTTCTTCGGTTTTTTAGCGGGATAATCCGCCTGACGTGCGGTTAAATACGCCTGACAATCCTGCTGTAACGGACACAAACCGCATTTGGGTTTAGTGCGGGTACACACCGTCGCGCCGATATCCATCATCGCCTGATTAAAATCCGCCACCTGCGCGTTCGGCGTCACTTGTGCGCTCAACTGCCATAAACGCTCTTCCGTTTTTTTATCGCCCGACCAACCCGCTACGGCGAAATAACGCGACAATACTCGTTTCACGTTGCCGTCTAAAATCGGATAAGGCGCATTCAAACAGGAAGACAATATTGCCCCTGCCGTACTGCGTCCGACTCCGCTCAGCTCCCAAACCTGTTGAAAATCCGTCGGAAATTCACCCTGATATTGATCGCGAATCGTCTGCGCCGCCTTATGCAAATTGCGCGCCCGCGCGTAATAGCCTAATCCCGTCCACAAATGCAGCACTTCATCCAACGGCGCATCGGCAAGTGCGGTCACATTCGGGAAGGTTTTAAGAAAACGCTCGAAATAAGGAATCACCGTCGCCACTTGCGTTTGTTGCAACATCACCTCAGACAACCAAACCCCGTATAAAGTTTTATTTTTCTGCCAAGGCAACTGTTTACGCCCGAACTTGGCATACCAAGCCAACACGGCGCGAGCGAAAGGTTGATCGGGTGAAGATTGAGCAAGCATCGGATTTGTTAAGTGAAAGTTAAAATTAGGCGCGCAGTTTAACATGATCATTTCATTTATAACATCATAAAATAACGCAAAAACCGACCGCACTTTTTTCTCTTTTTCCTTTCGACACGGCAAATTTGCATTTTCCCGCAAAGCGCTTATAATCGCCGCCTAATTTATTCAGTTATTATGTTAGACATGTCAGAACAGCAAACTAAAACCACCTTTGCCGATCAAAAACGTAAAACCGTTGAAACCGCCGAATTCACCGAAGACGGACGCTATAAGCGTAAAGTTCGCAGTTTCGTGTTGCGTACGGGGCGTTTAAGCGAATACCAGCGTCAAATAATGAATGACAACTGGCGCGTTTACGGTTTGGATCACCAAACAGAACCTTTTGATTTCGCAAAAATTTACGGTAATCAACATCCGGTGATAATGGAAATCGGGTTCGGCATGGGCAAGTCCTTAGTGGAAATGGCGGAGCAAAATCCGGATAAAAATTATCTCGGCATTGAAGTGCATACTCCCGGCGTCGGCGCTTGCTTGGCTTACGCATTGGAACGCAACGTGAAAAACCTGCGCGTGATTTGTCACGATGCCACGGAGATTTTGCGTGATTGCATTGCCGATCATTCACTCGGCGGTTTACAACTGTTCTTTCCCGATCCTTGGCATAAAGCGAAACATCATAAACGCCGTATCGTGCAGGCACCGTTTGTGGAAAGCGTAATCCGCAAATTGCAGCCGAACGGTTTTATTCATTTTGCGACCGACTGGGAAAATTATGCGGAACAAATGCTCTTCGTGCTACAAAGTGCGGTCGGTTTACGCAATGTTTCCGCAACGAACGATTACATTCCGCGCCCCGATTTCCGACCGTTGACTAAATTCGAGCAACGCGGACACAAACTCGGACACGGCGTTTGGGATTTATATTTTATTAAAGCGTAACATCACTACCTTAAGAGAGGAAAATATGGCAATTAAACGTAATCAAAGACAACGCAAAAAAATGCACTTGGGTGAATTTCAGGAACTCGGCTTTTTAGTGAACTGGCAATTTGCCGAAAACACCGCAATCGAAACCGTGGATGAAGTGGTCGATCGCTTTATCCGCGAAGTGATTCAAGCGAACGGCTTGGCTTATGAAGGCAGCGGTTATTTGCACTGGGAAGGCTTGGTTTGCTTGGAAAAATTAGGCAAATGCGATGAAAACCACCGCGAACTGGTCAGAAAATGGCTTGAAACCAACGGATTACAACAAATCGAAATCAGCGAATTGTTCGATATTTGGTGGGATTACCCGGCGAAGTAATTTTACTTGAACACGAGTCTTATCTTAATCGCGCGTATTTCCTAATACGCGCTTGAAAAATCAATCTGTTTTAGTACACTTGAGAAAGAATGCACCGGCATTCGTTACGCCTCTTTGAGGGAATCAGTCTCCTAAAAACAACCCATAACCTTATCAAAAAGGAATACTTATGCACCCCGTCATTGAATTTTATCTGGGTTTACGTAAAACAGAACATAACTTTGGAACAACTTTGGGAATTAAAACCGGCGGCAATCGGTGACGCCTATTTTTATATTCCTTGGTTATTCCCTGTTGATGACTTTTTCTATTGGAGAAAACCGTCTTTATTATTGAAACCTGAAGATGTCGAGCAATTTAAAAACAATCCTGAAATTCAACAAAAATTTCTCAAATCTTTTGATGTTATTATGGACTACTTCGGTATCTATCGCGTCAATAATGATCTGTTTGTCAAAGAAGAAATAGCAAACCGACATTATTGGTTAAGAAACATCGGGCATGAAACGAAAAAAATCGCCCGTGTTATCAAAAGCCTTTACGTTTGCGGACAACCCGAACTGGCTAAGAAATTACAACAACTGGCAATTCCGTTAGGGAAAGAAAAAGGTCATCTTTTGCCCGAGACTATCGAGACTTGGCAAAATTTAATTCCGTAACGGCATTATGACGACTCAAAGTGCGGTGACTTTTTTAAGGGTTTTAAAACAACCGAAAAAACGACCGCACTTTATCTATCTTCATTAGATACTGACATGCGTCATCAGGGAAACAATGGAAAAGATTTACGGTCGGTTCCGTTTATTCTGCTGCTTTTTGCCCCAATTGTAAGTAATCCGCCAAATGCTTATTTTCTACGTCTTCAAGCGTATGTAATTTCAAATGACGACGACCTTTGCCTTTTCCTTCTAATAAACCGTGCGGGTCTGCTATCTTGGCGCCATGACTAAATTCCACAGATACATGTTGCTTATAAACAAAAATGCCGCAAAACGGTTCGGGTGCGGCAAACAGAATACCGCCATATTTCACCTCTTCGTCTACTCTATCGGCCAGCTGCAATATTCTCGTGCGCACACTATTGGCGATTTCATACAAATCGGGATTAACCGTTTGCCAGTCATCCAACAGATTTCTTACTTTTTGGTTCATGGTCTACTGCTGATGAGTTCCGCATAAGTTAACTGTTCTTAGATTCAACTAATAAACTAAATTCATTAGATTGATTTTAAGCCGCTTGGGCAAATCCTAAGGTGTATCCGTTCAGGTCTTTTAGGTAAAATTCGAGAACGCCATACCAAGTTGTTTTCAGTTCGGTAATTTCCAAATTTTCAGACTTTAATCGATTGTATAAATCTTCGATATTATCAACATCCATGT
>JBHBXR010000029.1:0-6093 GCA_041795785.1 Mesocricetibacter sp. | reverse complement strand
TATAATGGAATTGACCGAAAAAGTTTCCCTTTATTCTTGAAGGAATGTGAATTTCGGTTTAACTTTGGGGCACCAAAAGAGCAGTTAAAAACATTGCGAAAATGGTGTGAAATTTAGGGCTAATCTACGTCAGCCCCTAAATTTATTTCGGCAAATTATAGCAAACATTTAGCAAAATTATTGTTGTTACAAACAAAAGAGTCCGCTTGATATGAATAGATAAGGAAACCTTGATAATTAGGCTAAATTTTCTTAATTGGTTGTTTTAAAATAAAAATTTGAGATTGTGAGTGAATGGTGGTTCGTTTTTGATTGCTGAAAACAAATGAATTTGTCATTTTGAGCGCAATCTTTATCATCTCTCGGTAGAAAATATGCGATAATTCGCGTCCAAATTGAATGGGAAGGAACGGAAAATGTTGGATGATGCACTGATTGAGCGGTATGAAGGCTTGATTTTTGATATGGACGGCACGGTGATTGACACTATGCCGAGTCATGCCAAAGCTTGGGAAATGGTGGGCGAACGTTTCGGTTATCCGTTAAACGGTCAGGTGATGTATGAACTCGGTGGCGCGCCGGTGCGGGTGATCGCGCAGGAAATGATGAAACGTGCGGAAATGCCACCGCACTTTTTAGAGGAAGTGATTACGCTGAAACGCCAATTCGGCAAAGAATTGTTGTTAAAAGAAGCCACGTTATTGCCCGCTGCACAAATTGTGAAAAATTATTTCGGCAGAAAACCGTTAGCGTTGGGAACGGGTTCGCATCGGGTAATGACGGATTTATTAATGGATAAACTGGAATTGCGTTCTTATTTTGACGCGATAGTCGTGGCGGAGGACGTTACCAAACATAAGCCCGATCCGGAAACCTTTTTGCGTTGCGCCGAGTTGATTAAGGTGAAACCGCAAAACTGTTTGGTGTTCGAAGATGCGGATCTCGGCGTGCAGTCGGCATTATCCGGCGGTATGGATGTGTTTGATGTGCGGATTAAGAAAATTATCAAGGCGTAACTGCATAATATGTTAAGCGATAAAGAAAAAATGTTATCCGGTTTGGCACATCAGCCGTATTCCGCGGAATTGCGTGAGATGCGTTTGCAAACCAAAGAATTGCTGTTTGAATACAATGTCGTGACGCGACCGTCGGATAAAGCCGAAAAAGAGCGGTTGATTTTACGCTTGTTTGGTAAAGCGACGGATACGCCGCAAGTGGTTGCGCCTTTCTATTGCGATTACGGGCGGTTTATCGAAGTCGGGCGTAACTTTTTCGCCAACTATAATTGTACGATATTGGATAACGGTGGTGTAAAAATCGGCAATAACGTCATGTTTGCGCCGAATGTCAGCCTTTACACCGTCGGACATCCGCTTGATCCGCAGTTGCGTAATGCGGGTTGGGAGCAAGCCAAGCCGATTGTGATCGGCGATAATGTATGGGTGGGCGGCAATGTCGTAATTTTGGGTGGGGTGACGATTGGCGATAACGTCGTGATCGGCGCAGGTTCCGTGGTGACTAAGGATATTCCGCCGAACAGCCTTGCCGTGGGTAATCCGTGCAAGGTGTTGCGTGAAATTAACGCACAGGATCGCGATTATTATCAACGTACTTTCATCCGATAAAATGCTTGATTTTTTGACCGCACTTTTACAGCAACACAGTTTATTGTTAATGTTTACCAGTGCATTTTTAAGCGCTACCGTGCTGCCGGGCAATTCTGAAGTGGTGTTTGTGGCATTGGCGGCAGGGATTCAGCTTCCCGCCGAACATTATATTTCGTTGCCTGCGTTGTGGTTGTTGTTAAGCGCCGTGGCAGGTAACAGTTTGGGCAGTCTGACTACTTATTGGATTGGGCGTTGGTTGCCGCAACAGGATTTCAGTCGTTCCGAAAATAATAAAGTGCGGTGGGTTTTTGGCAAGATTGAAAAACACGGTGCCCTCGTTTTGCTGTTAAGTTGGTTGCCGGTGGTAGGGGATTTGTTCTGTGCGGTGGCGGGCTGGTTGCGCTTAAATTGGTTGTCGTCTTTTATTTATATTTTGATTGGCAAAACTCTACGTTACGTTTTTTTATTATATTTGGTGATTGGTTACACCTTTCTGTGAAAAATGTGTAAAATATCGGCGTATTGTGCGCAAAACATCTGAATCACGCATAAAAAAAGCCGCTCATAAGAGCGGCAACATAACCTAAGGAACCAATTTTTTATTATAAAAACAACTGCAAGTTGCTTGTAATATCAGACTGGAGATTTAGCAAAAAGTTCAAAAAATTTTTAAATTTTTTTATCATTTTATTTATTGAGGAAAAATTATGCCGTTACTTGACAGTTTTAAAGTGGATCACACGATTATGAAAGCGCCTGCGGTGCGAGTTGCGAAAACCATGACCACACCGAAAGGCGATATTATCAGCGTCTTTGATTTACGTTTCTGCCGTCCGAATAAAGAAATTATTTCGCCGCGCGGCATTCATACGCTTGAGCATCTGTTCGCCGGTTTTATGCGCGATCATCTGAACAGCGACAGCGTTGAAATTATTGATATTTCACCGATGGGTTGTCGTACCGGTTTTTATATGTCTTTAATCGGCACGCCGAGCGAACAACAAGTGGCGGACGCTTGGTTAAAGGCGATGCAAGATGCGTTAAATGTGAAAGATCAGGCGAATATTCCCGAGTTAAACGAATATCAATGCGGATCTTATCAAGAGCACTCGTTACAGGATGCGCATAAAGCGGCGCAACACGTCGTGGACAGCGGTATCGGAATTAATAAAAACGAAGATTTGGTTTTGGATGAAAAATATTTGAATTCGTAAAGCAAAGGCACGGGCGTTCCGTGCCTTTTATATTTTATGTGGAATTAATTGACAGGAAAATTTATGACAACCATAGGTACTCCATTAACACCGACTGCGACTAAAGTGATGCTGTTAGGCTCAGGCGAACTTGGTAAAGAAGTGGTCATTGAATTACAACGCTTGGGTGCAGAAGTGATCGCCGTTGATCGTTATGAAAACGCCCCGGCGCAACAAGTGGCGCACCGTGCCTATACCATTTCAATGCTAGACGGTGACGCGCTGAAAACTCTGATTGAAAAAGAAAAACCGCATTATATCGTGCCGGAGGTGGAGGCGATCGCCACCGCCACATTAGTTGAGCTGGAACAGGCGGGTTTTACGGTAATTCCGACGGCAAAAGCCACTCAGCTGACCATGAACCGCGAAGGTATCCGTCGTTTGGCGGCAGAGGAATTAGGATTGCCGACTTCAAACTATCAGTTCGTAGATAACTTCGCTGATTTCAAAAGTGCGGTGGAAAAAATCGGTGTTCCGTGCGTGGTAAAACCGATTATGTCCTCGTCCGGACACGGGCAAAGCATATTGAAATCCATTGATGATTTGCACAAAGCTTGGGATTACGCCCAACAAGGCGGACGTGCCGGCGGCGGTCGCGTCATCGTCGAAGGATTCGTAAAATTTGATTACGAAATTACCTTGTTGACCGTGCGTCATATCGGCGGCACATCTTTTTTGGCGCCTATCGGACACCGTCAAGAAGACGGCGACTATCGCGAATCTTGGCAACCGCAAGCCATGTCGGAAACCGCATTGCAAAAAGCACAACGGATTGCGGAAAAAATCACTTCTGCGTTGGGCGGACGCGGTATTTTCGGGGTGGAAATGTTTGTGTGCGGTGACGACGTCATTTTTAATGAAGTTTCGCCGCGTCCGCATGATACCGGTATGGTAACGCTGATCTCACAAGAGCTTTCCGAATTTGCTTTACACGCGCGGGCAATTCTTGGCTTACCGATTCCCGATATCGGTTTAATCAGCCCGTCCGCCTCCAAAGCCATCGTTGTGGAAGGACAATCCGCTCAAGTGCAATTCGGCAATTTGGAAAACGTGTTAGCGGAAGCGCATACCGATATCCGTTTGTTCGGTAAAGGCGAAGTGAACGGACATCGTCGTATGGGCGTAATTTTAAGCCGTGATGTTTCCGTGGAAAAAGCCGTGGAAAAAGCCAAACGGGCATATGATAAACTGGAAGTCCGCTTGTAACGCCATTCGGATGATATGTGACAAAAACGCCTTGAAATCATATTTTCAAGGCGTTAATCGGGCTTACATTTAGTCATATTAATCTCCTATAATTATTAATTAAAAACTATAAAAAATCATTTACCTTTCATTTGGTCTTATTTTTATTATATAGCGTAATATTTTCTTACATTTGCGCTAAAGAATATATCAATAATTCTATCTATAAATATATTTGCATTTCTGACTTGATAAAATAATAAATAAATTTTACTTATCTTGTTGTATTTAATAATTTAAAAAACTTCTGTCTGTAGCCTTTTAATAAGGTTAACTGTGTAATAAAAAAGAAAAGTATTGTTTGGTATAGGACTGAAAAATAACACTTGTGCTTACTTGGTACAAAGTGCGGTCAAATTTTACAACGTTTTTAAAACTCAAAAAATTCCCACCGCACTTTGGTTTACGGCGAGAATAAATTTGAAACAGCCACTCTGAAAAATCAGGAGGAGAAATGAAAAAGTATTTATGGTTATTGGTATTTTGCAGCACGGCTTACGCGGAACAAGTTGTATTGGCGCAAATGGAATATCAAAATTTTCAATTGGCGGAAAAAATAGTGTTCACACAACATTACGATCCGCAACAACAAACGGTTGAAGTAACGGACAGTAACGAAGGCAAATTATCGTTTAAAACCAAAAGGTTGTTACAACTTGACGAAAAAGGAAAACAAATTCTTCATTTCGAACAGTTTATTTGGGATAACGCAACGCAAAAATGGAAAAAAGATGCCAAAGGAGAACAAATAAACCGCGACGGAAAAGAAATCTACTTAAGCTATCGCGGCGACAACGATGAATGGATTCCTTATGCCAAATATGACAAACAAACCGACAAAAAATCCGAAACATTAATTAATTACAAATTTTCCGCAGACGGCAAAATGTTGCCCGAAACAAAATCTTACACCCTGTTTCACGAAAATAAAAAAGAAGCGGTTCGTGAGGAATATGAGTGGGATAACCTTAATCAGCAATGGCGAACGGTTTCCAAGATACAGCACAGTTATAACGCCGATAATGAAAAGAACGAGACACAATACTTTTTAGGGCGAAACGACGAATGGATGCTTAATCAGAAAATCATCTATCGCACCGAAGCGGACGGCACACAAGTGTCGGAACATTCCAAACGGGAAAATGAAAAATGGCTCCCCATAGAACGTAATGAACAGCGTTGGAGTCAGGACCGACGGCAAAAAGTGATTGTGATTTCACGTTGGAATGCACAACAAAGCCGTTGGGGAAATTATCAGCGCACCGAAACGAGCTATTTACCAAACGAACAAATTGAATCCGATAGTTTTGCCTTATGGGATGAGAAATTGCAGCAATGGTATATTATCACCGAAAGTCGCTATACCTTTGATAAAAAAGGACGAGTGAGCCAAATTGAATCCGTTTCGCCGAGCAAAATGGGAAAAGAGGGCAAGCGCATTGCTTATCAATATGACGAAGCGGGTAATGTAACGGAGGAACTGGTTCAACAACGTTTTGTTGCAAAAGAAAAAGAATGGCGTGATATGGAAAAAATCCGTTATAGCTATGATTTATCTTTACGCAAAGAGGATGTTGTGGATAAAGACAATATTGCCGATGAAGAACTGACGCCAATGGTTAATGCGTTAGTGAAAAAAGAAATCTATCGTATTGAAAAAAACGGATTTAAGCTGGTTGAACAGCTGCAATTTTCTTACGCGCCACTAAATTCACCCCTTCAACAAGATCATCAAATTGAAAAATCAAAGCCGAAGTAACGATGAAGTGCGGTCGCTTTTTACAGTGTTTTTAAAACGACACAAATTCCCACCGCACTTTTAAGAAAAAAATTCAAATGCAAAAACCGAGGTCATTCTATGAACACAGTAATTTGGAAAAAAACGATAAAATATTTATGTATTTTATTACTGATTATGTATCAAATAACTTGTTTCTCACAGATAAAAACAGATGTTATGCCAAGCACTATTAAAGAATGTCTGACGC
>JBHBXR010000028.1:0-4691 GCA_041795785.1 Mesocricetibacter sp. | reverse complement strand
GCGATTTTACCGTTTCAAGGTGATGTGCAGGTGGAAGCCTTTTCTGCACAGAACAAAATCGGCATTGATCGTTTAGCGGCCAAATTAGACGGTTGGTTTGCCGCTGTTTTTAGCGAAAAATAAATTATTTTTGCGATCCGGATCGCAAAAAGTGCGGTAGTAATTTGCACCGTTTTGTACTTTCTTTATAGTGCGTCCAAGCATTATAAAGGGAGAATTTATGTCGTTAGCGATTGTTTACAGCCGCGCGTCCATGGGCGTACAAGCGCCGTTGGTGACGATTGAGGTGCATTTAAGTAACGGCAAGCCGGGATTTACTTTAGTCGGCTTGCCGGAGAAAACCGTTAAAGAGGCGCAAGATCGCGTACGCAGTGCGTTACTCAATGCACAATTCAAATATCCACCGAAACGAATCACCGTCAACCTTGCGCCCGCCGACTTGCCGAAAGAGGGAGGTCGCTTTGATTTACCCATTGCCTTAGGTATTTTAGCCGCGTCGGGACAGATTGAAGCGGATAAGTTGCGGCGTTTCGAATTTCTCGGTGAATTAGCGCTCACCGGCAATTTACGCGGCGTACAAGGCGTAATTCCCGCTATTTTGGCGGCTAAACAGGCACGACGACAAACGCTGATTGCCACGCAAAATGCTAATGAGGCCGCTTTGATTTCCGAACAGGAAACCTATTGCGCCGCATCGTTACTGGAGGTGGTGCAGTTTATGAACAGCCAACTGACTTTGCCCACCGCAGGCGAACTCAGCTGTCAAAGTGCGGTCGATTTTTCTCCCGTTTTACAACAAGATTTAACCGATATTATCGGGCAGCAACATGCTAAACGGGCGCTTACCATTGCGGCGGCGGGACAGCACAACCTATTGTTTTTAGGTCCGCCGGGAACGGGTAAAACCATGCTCGCCAGTCGTTTAACCGGGTTGTTACCGGAAATGTCTGATCAAGAAGCTATTGAAACGGCGGCAGTGACCAGTTTGGTACAAAATGAATTGAATTATGCCAACTGGAAACAACGTCCGTTTCGTGCCCCCCATCACAGCGCTTCACTGGCGGCATTGGTCGGTGGCGGATCCATTCCCCGTCCCGGTGAAATTTCGTTAGCCCATAACGGTGTTTTGTTTTTGGATGAACTGCCGGAGTTTGAACGCAAGGTGTTGGATGCGTTACGTCAGCCTTTGGAAAGCGGCGAAATCGTAATTTCCCGTGCCACTGCCAAAATCGAATTTCCCGCTAAATTTCAACTAATTGCGGCAATGAACCCAAGCCCGACCGGTCATTATCAGGGGACGCATAACCGCACTTCGCCCCAACAGGTAATGCGTTATCTGAACCGCTTGTCCGGTCCGTTTTTGGATCGTTTCGATTTATCCATTGAAGTGCCGCTGTTACCGCAAGGCGCGTTACAAAACAACGGAGAACGCGGTGACAGCAGCGCAAAAGTGCGGTCGAAAATTTTAGCGGTTCGTGAAAAACAGTTTGCCAGACAAGGCAAAATTAATGCACATTTAAACAGCAAAGAGATTGAACGGCATTGCAAACTGCAAGATAAAGATGCGCAGTTCTTAGAAAACGCACTGAATAAACTCGGCTTGTCGGTGCGCGCTTACCATCGGATTTTAAAAGTATCGCGTACCATCTCCGATTTAAACGATGACACGCAAATCACCCAACCTCATTTGGCGGAGGCGTTGGGTTATCGGGCGATGGACAGGCTGTTGTTGAAGTTGAATAGTAGTTGATGCGTAAGTGCAATGCGGATATAAAAAGCCACATTGCCTTCCCGAATTATTGTTGTCGATAGCTCACCAAGTCTTCAATGGTCACTATCGGAAAATTGAACTGTTGAGCGAATTTAATAATTTCCGGCGCGCGCGCCATGGAACCATCATCATTGGTAATTTCACAAATGATCGCAGCCGGTTTATAGCCCGCTAATATAGCCAAATCAACGGAAGCTTCCGTATGACCACGGCGACTCAATACGCCCCCTTCGACTGCTCTCAACGGAAAAACATGTCCCGGTCGGTGCAAATCTTGCGGTTTGGCGCCATCGGCAATCGCCGCTTTGATTGTCGTAACGCGATCCGCTGCGGAAACGCCGGTAGAAACGCCTTTGGCGGCTTCAATGGTTACGGTAAATGCGGTTTTATTCACGCTAGTATTATCTTGCACCATTGGCGGCAAATCCAACTGTTTGCATAATTCATCTGTAATACAAAGACATACGATACCGCTTCCATAGCGGATTAGCTTTGCCATTTGTTCCGTGGTGATAGTTTCGGCGGGGAAAATCAAATCGCCTTCGTTTTCACGGCTTTCATCATCTAAGACTAATACACCGTTGCCTTGTTTGAAGGCGGCGATAGCGGCTTCGACACGTTGTTCGGAAGTACCGAACGGAGATAATAAAGACTGATTCATAGTAAATACCTTTAATAATAAATTGAGTTAATACCAGAATCAGGGCTGACAAAACGACAAAAACAGGTTTTATACATAAAACCTGTCAATTCTCTTTCATCCAGACTGTCACTGTTGGCTTTGGAATCACACCAAATCTGCTGACCTTGCTAAGCAAGCGCTCGTGGGCTTGTGCCATAAACGGCATTTACCACCAGTAGGGAATTACGCCCTGCCCTGAGAATGCGTGCGTAGTATAACGCAAACTTATCGTTTGTAAAATGTGAAAAAAGGTTTTTATTTGCTGCAAGATTGCATACAATAGCAAGCATATTATGCAAAATATGAGGTATTTATGCTGAACCCGAAAAAAATAGAGCAAATTATGCAACAAATTCAGGATTCTCTGCCACAGGGCATTAAGGATTTGGGGCAAGATGCCGAGGCAAAAATCAAACAAACTCTGCAAGCGCAGCTTTCCAAACTGGATGTAGTAACCCGCGAAGAATTTGATATCCAAACCCAAGTGTTGATGCGAACCAGAGAGAAACTGACCGAACTGGAAAAACGCGTTGACGAGCTGTTGGCAAAACAGGAAAACTAATCAAATTCCGGCCGCACTTTTATCATTCAAAGTGCGGTCAAAAATATTGCTGTTTTTGACCGTCCCCCGCAATGATGCCGATTCAGAGGTAACCGATATGTCCGATTTTTCTTATTTACAACAAAAACGCAAACAATTGAATTTAAAAGTAAATGATATTTGCGAGCAGGCTAATATTACGCGCGCTTATTTTAATCAGTTAGTCAGCGGCAAAATCAAAAATCCGAGCGCAACCAAGCTCAGGGCGTTGCATAAAGTGTTGCAAATTACGGAACAGAGCGATAAGAAAGTCGGCGTCATTTTCGGCAAGTTTTACCCTGTTCATACCGGTCATATCAATATGATTTACGAGGCGTTCAGTAAGGTGGATGAAGTTCATGTTGTCGTATGTAGCGATACCGAACGCGATCTCAAACTGTTTTACGACAGCAAAATGAAACGTATGCCGACGGTGCAGGATCGTTTGCGTTGGATGCAGCAGATTTTTAAATATCAAAAGAATCAGATTTTTATTCATCATTTAGTGGAAGACGGCATTCCGAGCTATCCGAACGGCTGGGAGGCTTGGGCGGAACAAGTAAAACGATTGTTTAGCGAGAAAAACGTCAATCCGAGCGTGGTGTTCAGCAGCGAAATTCAAGATAAAGAACCTTACGAAAAATATCTCAATTTGGAAGTGCAACTGGTTGATCCGCAACGTCAGTTTTTTAACGTATCGGCCACTAAAATCCGCAATAACCCGTTTCATTACTGGAAATTTATTCCGAAAGAAGTGCGTCCGTTCTTTGCCAAAACTATTGCGATTCTTGGTGGCGAAAGCAGCGGTAAATCCGTGCTGGTCAATAAGCTGGCGACCGTTTTCAATACGACTTCCGCCTGGGAATACGGGCGTGAATTTGTGTTTGAACAACTCGGCGGCGATGAACAGGCAATGCAATATTCCGATTATCCGCAAATGGCGCTTGGTCATCAGCGTTACATTGATTATGCCGTACGTCACGCTCACAAAGTCGCAATAATCGATACGGATTTTATTACGACGCAGGCATTTTGTATTCAATATGAAGGTAAAGCCCATCCGTTTTTGGATTCGATGATTAAAGAATATCCTTTTGATGTTACTATCCTATTGAATAACAATACAAAATGGGTGGACGACGGTTTGCGCAGTCTGGGTGATCAAAAACAACGTCAACGCTTTCAGCAATTGCTGAAAAAGCTGTTGGATAAATACAATATCCCTTATATTGAAATTGAATCGCCGAGTTATCTGGAACGTTATAATCAGGTGAAAGCTATTGTTGAAAAAATTCTGAATGAAGAAGAACTTACCGGCGTTTCCAACGAACAAAGCGATAAATTGATTTTTGAAAAATAAGGTTGGCTATGATTTTATTTGCAGGGGATCCGCACGGCAGCTTCATTCATCTTTATCCTTTTTTACAGGATAATGAAAATCCCGCGCTGATCATTCTCGGCGATTTACAACTCACCTCCGTCGCAGAATTGGACAAACTGGCGCAATATTGCGATCTATGGTTTATCCACGGCAATCACGATAGTAAAACCGTCGCTACTTTTGAGGCATTATGGGGAACAGAATGGAAAACGCGCAATCTGCACGGGAAAGTAGTTGAAATTCAAAGCAAACGCATCGCCGGTTTGGGCGGTGTGTT
>JBHBXR010000027.1:0-5622 GCA_041795785.1 Mesocricetibacter sp. | reverse complement strand
GCGCCTTGATACTTTTAAATAAAATTTATTTCCCTTTAACAGCCCAAACATCATATTTTGAGCAAAGAAACCATAGAAAGAAAAATAAGTTTTTACTTTTATTTCTCCTATGACAGGTGATAATAATCGGCGAATTTTAAGTGTTGATCTTTCAATTTTATTCATAATAACCGTCCTGGCCATCTAAAAGTTGAACAAGATTACAACAATATCAGTCACCCGACTGATATTGACCAAATTATATGCCTGTAATAAACGGTATTGGGGAGTTTTTTTGTGACGGTGATCGAAAAATTGAAATTTTTTTGGCCTAAATTGGGCGGTTTGCTTTGACAGCCGGGGTAAATTGGTGAGTTTTTTGCAAAAAAATACCGCGATTAACGCGGTATTTTTATAGGTGAAGAACCGTTTATTTAGTTGCGGCTTCTTCGTCTGCCAAGCTGACGGCAGCGGTGAAAAGCACGTCAGTTGAAGAGTTCAACGCGGTTTCAGCAGAGTCTTGGATTACGCCGATGATAAAGCCAACGCCGATAACTTGTGCTGCAACGTCATTTGGAATGTTAAATAAGCTACACGCAAGCGGAATTAACAATAATGAGCCGCCGGCAACACCGGATGCGCCGCACGCACAAACGGATGCGACTACGCTTAATAATAGTGATGTCCAGAAATCCGGCACGATACCTTGGGTGTACGCTGCGGCTAAGGTCAGCACGGTAATGGTGATTGCCGCGCCCGCCATATTGATGGTTGCGCCTAATGGAATGGAAATAGAATAAATTTCTTCTCTTAAGCCTAAGCGTTTTGCCAAGTTCATATTAACTGGAATGTTTGCCGCGGAGCTGCGTGTGAAGAACGCGGTGACACCGCTTTCACGCAAGCAAGTGAAGGTGAGCGGGTATGGGTTGCGGCGTAATTTCCAGTAAACCAATAATGGGTTAAGAATAAAGGCCACAATTGCCATTGCGCCGAGCAACACCGCCAACAAACGCGCATAGCCGACAAACGCATCTAAGCCATTGGTGGCAACGGTTTCAGCCACTAAACCAAACACACCGATTGGTGCGAAAGCGATCACCACTTTCACCACGAAAGAAACAGCGTTAGACAGATCGTTTAAGAAAGCTTTGGTTGAAGGGGCGGCGTGACGTAACGCAATACCTAAACCGATAGACCACGCTAAAATACCGATAAAGTTACCGTTTGAAATCGCACCGAGCGGATTGTCCACTAAGTTGAAAATCACGGTTTTTAATACTTCACCGACACCTTGTGGCGGGGCTAAATTGTCTGGACTATTGACTAAATCCAAGGTGGTTGGGAAGTAATAGCTTAAAACCACTGCGGTTAAGGCAGCCACAAAGGTGCCGAGCAGATAAAGCACTAAAATCGGTTTTAAGCGCGAGTCGCTACCGACTTCTTTATTAGCAATTGCTGCCAATACTAAGGTGAAAACCAAAATCGGCGCAATCGCGCGGAGTGATTTCACGAAAAATTGACCTAATACGCCCACTTTTTGCGCATATTCAGGGCTGATTAACGCCAGCGCGATCCCGAGTACTAAAAAGCAAGCAATCCGCAAAACCAGATTGCCGCCTAAAATTTTTGAAGATAACGAAGAACTACTCATAAAATTTCCTGTCAGACAAAACAAAGGTTTAAGGCTTCTAGACATCTATCCGCCTAAAGTTAAAAAGAGTTTGAGATTAGCGTAAAATCGCTTGCAATGGAATAGAGAATAAGCAATTTCCTTGAAAATTTTTTACCCTATTACAAAATGAATAAAAATTTGCCCTCAAAAATGCAAAATCGCTGTTTTCGAGGGCGGTTTCCAGTAAAATAAACCGTTTTTTCCTCACGTTAATCCATTATGAAACCAGAAAACAAAGCAAATTTTCAGCGCGTTATCCGCGCAGCAGGCTATTCAATGAAAGGCTTAAAAAGCGCCTATATTCACGAAGCGGCATTTCGCCAAGAAGTGTGGCTCTCACTTATTTTAATTCCGCTCGGCTTCTATTTAGGTGACGGCGCCATTGAAAAAATCTTATTGGTCGGCACGGTTTTGTTGGTGCTGGCCACCGAATTGCTCAATAGCGCGGTAGAAGCGGTGGTGGATCGTATCGGTTCGGAATTTCACGAATTGTCTGGACGCGCCAAAGACATTGGCTCGGCAGCCGTGTTTATGACAATGGTGATTTTAGCCTTTACTTGGCTAATGATTTTGCTGTTCTAGTCGAATGAAAGCACTGCTGATTTTAGCAATTATCGGCTTGATTGGCGTCGGCGTATTTTTTACGTTGTTCAAACCGCTACCGCCCAACATTTTACCGGGCGAAGCTCAAGCCGCGCCCGTGGTGCGCAATGATGAAGCGCTGCCGCCAAACAGCCGCATTGATCGCCTTGTGGTGTTTAAACAGTTGCGCCAAATGTGGGCGTATCAAGGGCAAACCTTAGTGAAAATCTACCCGATTTCCTTGGGGTTTCAGCCTGTCGGCCATAAACAGTTTGAGGGCGACGGCAAAACGCCCGAAGGCATTTATCGCATCAACGAACGCAATCCTCACAGCAATTACCACAAAAATTTAGGCATTTCTTACCCGAATGAAGCAGATAAAGCCTTTGCCAAAGCTCAAGGTAAATCCGCCGGCGGCTTAATTAAAATCCACGGCTTACCAAACGGCAAGGGTTATATCGGCCGCCAGCATTTACGCAAAGATTGGACGCACGGCTGCATTGCGGTAACGAACGCGGAAATGGACGAGCTCTATCACAGCGTGCAGCACAACGCCGAAATCGACATCCGCCCATAACGACAGCCGGGGTAAATCGGGGCGCTTTTTGCAAAAAATCCCGCCATTTTCCCCGGCTGTTTTACGGTTTAATATCGCGCAAAATCGGGTTTTGCATTGAAATTAAGGTTTCGGTGGACTGAATTTCATCAATCAGCTGAATTTTGGTGGCCAACACGCGGTGCAATTCTTCAATGGTGTGCGTCATCACTTTCAGGAAGATCGAATAATTGCCGGTGGTGTAATAGGCTTCCACCACTTCATCAAATTCGTTCAGCTTGGCAATCACTTTTTCGTAATCCTTCGCGCTTTTCAAAATCACGCCGATAAAACAGCAAACATCGTAGCCCAATTTGCGCTCGTTGATCCGAATTTTCGTGCCTTCAATAATGCCCGCTTGGCGCATTTTTTCGACACGAACGTGCACCGTGCCGGGGCTGACGCCAAAATTTTTCGCCATTTCGGCATACGGAATACGCGCATCAATGATCAAAGCGCGCAAAATTTGCTGATCAAGCTGATCGATTTGGTGGGTAGTGTGATAATTGGTGAGCATTTTTTATCCTTATAACGAAAAATTTTATGAAATCTCGAAAAAGACACGGTAATTTTTAGATAAAATCTATTGTATTGGCTTTTTTATTAAATTGCTATTGAAATTTTTCGCCAATTCGTTAAATTACGTTCATCAAATTAAGTTTATATTTATCAACGGGTAACCATTATGAAAAAATCATTTATTTTACAACAACAAGAAATCAGCTTTGTGAAGAACACCTTTACGCAAAACCTGATTGAACAACTTGACATTATTGAAGTGCAAGGCCCTATTTTGAGCGAAGTGGGCAACGGTATGCAAGACAACTTGTCCGGTATTGAAAAAGCGGTGCAAGTGAATGTGAAATGTATTCCGAACGCGGTGTATGAAGTGGTGCACTCGTTGGCGAAATGGAAACGCCACACTCTCGCGCGTTTCGGCTTCCAAGAAGGCGAAGGGTTATTTGTGCATATGAAAGCGTTGCGTCCGGACGAAGATTCGCTCGATCCGACTCACTCGGTTTATGTGGATCAGTGGGACTGGGAAAAAGTCATTCCGGCGGGCAAACGCAACTTTGAGTATTTAAAACAGACCGTGCGTTCCATTTATCGTGCGATTCGTTTAACCGAGTTGGCGGTGGAAGCGCGTTTTGATATTCCGTCTATTTTGCCAAAAGAGATCACGTTCGTGCATAGCGAAGAGTTGGTGAAACGCTATCCGACTTTAACCAGCAAAGAGCGCGAAAACGCCATTTGTAAGGAATATGGCGCGGTCTTTTTAATCGGTATCGGCGGCAAATTATCCGACGGCAAAGCCCACGACGGCCGCGCACCGGACTATGACGACTGGACAACCGTTTCAGAAGGCGAATACAAAGGCTTAAACGGCGACATTTTAGTCTGGAACGAACAGCTAGGCACCGCCTTCGAGCTTTCTTCAATGGGGATTCGTGTGGACGAAACCGCCTTACGCTTACAAGTGGCTTTAACCGGTGATGAAGATCGCCTTAAAATGGACTGGCACAAAGATTTGTTAGCCGGCCGCTTACCGCTTTCCATCGGCGGAGGTATCGGACAATCCCGTATGGCAATGTTCTTACTGCGCAAAAAACATATCGGCGAAGTCCAATCCAGCGTCTGGCCGAAAGAGATGTTAGCGAAGTTTGAAAACATACTTTAATCAATAGAGGTGTTGATATAAAAAACGCCCTTGGTGGGAGCCTTGGGCGTTTGTTTTGGGCAATTCGGATTAGAGAATTTCTTTTGCTTTGGCAACAATGTTGTCTACGGTGAAGCCGAAGAGTTTGAACAATTGATCAGCCGGGGCAGATTCGCCGAAACTGTTCATTGCAATAATGCGTCCGCCGAAGCCGACATATTTATACCAGAAATCCGCAATGCCGGCTTCAATCGCGACACGTTTGGTGACGTGGCTTGGAAGGACGGATTCGCGGTAGGCTTCGTCTTGGGCGTCAAAGACGTTGGTGCTTGGCATTGAAACTACGCGGACTTTGTGCCCTTCTGCGCTTAATACGTCCGCCGCTTTCATCGCTAAATCTACTTCGGAACCGGTAGCGATGAGGATGAGATCCGGACAATCGCCTTTTTCACAGCAGTTGCGTAGGATATAACCACCGCGTGCGACATTGGCGAGTTGCTCTGGGGTGCGCGCCATTTGCGCTAAGTTTTGGCGGGTGAAGATGAGCGCGCTTGGGCCGTCTTTGCGTTCTACTGCAGCTTTCCACGCAACGGCGGATTCTACTTGGTCGCACGGTCTCCACGTTTGGAGATTCGGGATTAAACGCAATGCGGCAGTTTGTTCAACTGGTTGGTGGGTCGGGCCGTCTTCGCCTAAGCCGATGGAGTCGTGGGTGTAAACGAAGAGGCTGCGTTGTTTCATTAATGCGGCCATACGCACGGCGTTGTGGGCGTATTCCATAAACATTAAGAATGTGGCGCCGTATGGGATAAAGCCGCCGTGGAGTGCGATACCGTTCATAATCGCGGACATTCCGAATTCACGCACACCGTAGTTGATGTAGTTGCCGTCCACATTGTGATCCGCACGGATTGGTTTGGAGCCAGACCAAAGCGTTAAGTTGGAGCTGGCTAAGTCTGCGGAGCCGCCTAAAAATTCCGGTAAAATATGGGCGTAAGCTTCGATAGCGTTTTGTGACGCTTTACGGCTTGCAATGGTCGCCGGATTGGCTTGTAATTTTTCAATAAAGGCTTGGGAATCTGCTGCCCAATTTGCCGGTAAATCGCCTGCAACACGGCGTTTGAATTCCGCAGCAAG
>JBHBXR010000026.1:0-5928 GCA_041795785.1 Mesocricetibacter sp. | reverse complement strand
GAAGTGACTTGGCCGGCGCCACCGATTCAAGTATCCGCCCAACCGCAACAAAAAGCGGCGGCTCCGGTAGCGAAAAAAGAAGAAAAACCTGCTGATCCGCGTGTTAAATACGGTTTAATGGCATTAGCCGGCGTTTTATTCTTATGGCTTGCTTCCGTTGCGCCTACCGCGTTTCTATCTCATTTCACCGTCTTCGTGTTGTCTTGTGTGGTCGGTTACTATGTTGTGTGGAACGTCAGCCACGCTTTGCACACTCCGTTAATGGCGGTAACTAATGCCATTTCGGGGATTATTATCGTGGGCGCATTATTGCAAATTGCACAAGGCAGTTTCTTTATCAGCATTCTGGCGTTTATCGCAATTTTAGTGGCAAGTATTAATATTTTCGGGGGCTTTAAAGTTACCCAACGCATGCTTGCTATGTTTAGAAAAGGTTAAGGAGAAAGACGATGTCAGAAGGTTTAGTACAGGCCGCATATATTGTAGCGGCATTACTCTTCATTATGAGCTTAGCCGGTCTCTCTAAACACGAAACGGCGAAGGCGGGTTGTTGGTATGGCATTATCGGTATGGCGATTGCGCTGGTCGCAACCGTATTCGGGCCGCAAACTGAAGGTCAATTCTGGATTTTAATTGCCATGGCGGTGGGCGCCGTGTTGGGTATTCAACGCGCATTAAAAGTGGAAATGACGGAAATGCCGGAGTTGGTGGCGATTTTGCATAGTTTCGTCGGTTTGGCGGCGGTGCTGGTCGGTTTCAACAGCTATGGTTTACATGACATTCCGGTTATGCCGGCGGGATTGGACGATGCCCAACAAGCGGCATTTTTAGCCGAGCAGGCGGTATTGGATAACATCCATTATGTAGAAGTATTCTTAGGTGTCTTTATCGGGGCGGTCACGTTCACCGGTTCCGTGGTGGCATTCGGTAAGTTACGCGGTATTTTCGATTCAAAAGCCCTAACCTTACCGCACCGTCATAAATTAAATTTGGCGGCGTTAGTGATTTCCGCATTATTAATGTGGGCGTTCTTAAAAGAACCGAACAATATGTTCCCGCTGTTGTTAATGACGGCAATCGCTTTGGCGTTCGGCTGGCATTTGGTGGCATCCATCGGCGGTGCGGATATGCCGGTAGTGGTTTCAATGCTTAACTCTTATTCCGGTTGGGCGGCTGCGGCGGCAGGCTTTATGCTCAGCAACGACTTATTGATTGTTACCGGCGCCTTAGTGGGTTCTTCAGGTGCGATTCTGTCTTACATTATGTGTAAAGCCATGAACCGTTCTTTTATCAGCGTTATTGCAGGCGGTTTCGGTAACGATCCGGTGGCAAGCTCTGATGAAGAACAAGGGGAGCACCGTGAAACCACGGCGGAAGAAGTTGCCGAATTATTGAAAAATTCAAGTTCCGTTATCATCACGCCGGGGTACGGTATGGCGGTAGCGCAAGCGCAATATCCGGTGGCGGAAATTACGCAAAAATTGCGTGAACGCGGCGTTAATGTGCGTTTCGGTATTCACCCGGTAGCCGGTCGTTTACCGGGGCATATGAACGTATTATTGGCGGAAGCGAAAGTGCCTTACGATATCGTATTGGAAATGGATGAAATCAACGAAGATTTCGCGGATACCGATACGGTCTTGGTTATCGGCGCGAATGATACGGTGAACCCTGCCGCAATGGATGATCCGAACAGCCCGATTGCCGGTATGCCGGTGTTGGAAGTATGGAAAGCGCAAAACGTAATCGTCTTCAAACGTTCAATGAATACCGGTTATGCGGGTGTGCAAAATCCGTTGTTCTTTAAAGAGAATACGCAAATGTTATTCGGCGATGCGAAAGATAGAGTGGATGACATCTTAAAAGCGCTTTAATCACTAAAAAAGAATAGGAGCAATCCTATTCTTTTTTTTGCGGTATTATATAGCAGTTGCTACAATAGATTTTAAATTTTGTACAACAACTACATAATACCGTTTTTTTGTTGTCGCCTTATATCAACAACAGTAAAGTGCGGTCATTTTTTTCCGTGTTTTCATAAGTTAAAGATCAGATGAAAAAACTATCAATCATTCTCTTCGTGCTTTGTTTGTTTTCTGCTTCGGTCGCGGCACTGGAACTGGCAGCGGACGAACGTAAGATAATTGAAAAAAATCTGACGCTTTTACAAAATGGGTTTAAAAAAGGGAATTGGCGTACTTTGTATAAGGTGATGCCGCCTAAGTTGGTTAAACCGAGCGAAGAATGGGTTGAAATGTTTGTTTACGGAATGCAGCTGGAATCGAAAAGCTTTGTTTTACAATCCGTTGAGTTTGCGCTGGATAACGTGCAACTTGAAAAATCCGCTACGGAACGTGATTATCTGTTTATCCCGATGAAACTATTTTGGAAGGATAAACAAACGGAAAAGATGAAGATAACAAGCGGCTATTTGCTTGCATTTAAGGAAAATAAACGCTGGTATTTTCTTGATTGGTGGGAAAGCGAAAGCTGGAATGAATACTATCAACCTCTATTGAGACAAATATATCCTGATCTTGCCGACATCGAGCAACCGCACTGAAATCATAGTAAAAAACTCGGCAAAAACCGACCGCACTTTGAGCGTTCGAGGTCTTTTAATTTATAGTAGGAGCAATACGATGAGAAAATATTTATTATTCATGTTAAGCCTTTGGGCATTTTCCGTTTCCGCGATAGAACTGAACGTCGGTGATCGCGGTATTATTGAGACAAAACTGACAACACTTAACGAAGCGTTTAAAAAGCAAGATTGGGGAGCGCCGTATAAAATCGCGCCGCCTAAATTACTTGAACAGTTAGCCCAAGCAGAAAATAAGACTATTGACGAGTGGGTGAGAACCGCCGTACAAATGTCCGTATTAGAAGCCAATTATGATGAGTTTCTCTCAATGGATTTTGATTTTGACCGTTTGCAGACGGGAAAAACCGCAATTGGGCGGGAGTATGTATTTATTCCGATGATCGTGAGCCGGAAAGTGAAACAAAATGGTCAGATTGAACAAGAGAAAGGCTATAAATTGGCGATTAAAGACAATGGTGAATGGTATTTTTTAGATTGGTGGGATGAAGAAGAATGGGAATTGTTAGAACCGATTATGAAAAAAGCTTATCCTGACTTGATTGAAATTAAACCGTTACAGTAAAAGTAAATGAGAAATAAGCGCATTTTGTAGTTAAACCAAACCTGATTCCAGGTATCGTATTTGTAGATTAATATATGTCTGAACCGAACATTGAAACTCACCCGTTTCCTCCCGTATTACCCTCGCACGCAACCGTTATGATGATGGGGACGTTTCCACCCAAGTCGGAAAAACGCTGTATGGAGTTCCATTATCCCAATTTTCAAAATGATATGTGGCGTATTTACGGTTTGGTGTTCTTTAACGATGCTCAGCATTTTCAAGTGAAAGGTGAAAAACGTTTTGATCCCGAACGGATCAAAGCCTTTCTTTACGAACGCGGAATCGCTTCTTGTCCGACGGTCATTAAAGCCATTCGGGAACAGGGCAATGCCTCGGATAAATTTTTAAAAATCGTTGAAAGAGTGGATTTAGCCGCCGTATTGGAACAAATGCCGAATTGCCGTTGGTTGTTTACGACGGGCGGAAAAGCGACGGAGGCGCTGTTCGGTTTGGTGACGGAAAAACTAAAAGAACCGAAAACCAATGAATATATTGATTTTCCGTTTCAAGGGCGGGATTTGAAATTATATCGCGTTCCCTCAACTTCGCGTGCTTATCCCTTGAGTTTAGACAAGAAAGCGGAAGCTTATCGGCAGTTCTTCCGTTTAGCCGGATTGCTGGATTAGTTCAAATGCCATAAAAAGACCGCGCTTTATTGCTAAAGTGCGGTCTGTTTTTTCTCTGTTTTACGTTAACCCAATGAAGCAACCATTACCGCTTTAATGGTGTGCATTCGGTTTTCCGCCTGTTCAAAAGCGATATTCATCGGGCTTTCAAACACCTCTTCCGTTACTTCAATTCCATTTGCTAAAGCGGGATATTTGGCGGCAATTTCCCGTCCGACTTCCGTTTCACAGTTATGGAAAGCAGGCAGGCAGTGCATAAATTTTACTTTCGGATTGCCCGTACGCGCCATGAGTTCGCGGTTGACCTGATAAGGCATTAACAAATCAATGCGTTTTCCCCAAGCATCAAGCGGTTCGCCCATGGAAACCCAAACGTCGGTATGAACGAAATCGACATTTTTTACCGCATGATCAATATCATCGGTAATCGTAATTCTGGCGCCGCTTTCTTGCGCAAATTGTTGACATAAGGTGATTAATTCTTCTTCCGGTAACAAGGCTTTCGGCGCGCAAATGCGTACGTCCATGCCTAATTTGGCGCCGATTAAGAGCAAGGAATTGCCCATATTGTTGCGCGCATCACCGATATACACATAGCTTATTTCGTTCAGTGGCTTATTGCTATGCTCGATCATCGTTAATACGTCCGCCAACATTTGAGTCGGATGGAATTCATCGGTCAAACCGTTAAACACCGGCACGCCGGAATATTTCGCCAATTCTTCCACGATAGTTTGTTTATAACCGCGATATTCAATGGCATCATAAAGTCTTCCTAAAACGCGGGCGGTATCTTTCATACTTTCTTTATGCCCGATTTGTGAAGACGTCGGATCGATGTAAGTGACGTTTGCCCCTTGATCATAAGCGGCAACTTCAAAAGAACAACGGGTGCGGGTGGAGGTTTTTTCAAAAATTAAGGCAATATTTTTGCCTTTTAAACGTTGCTGTTCGGTGCCGGCATATTTGGCGCGTTTCAGATCGCGCGACAAATCCAACAGAAACTGAATTTCACGCGGTGTGTGGTTGACTAAACTTAATAAATGACGGTTTTTTAAATTAAACGGCATTGTGCAGCTCCTGTATATCTTGTTTTGAGGAACAAGGAAGTGAAGAAAAATAAAAGTGCGGTCAAAAAAGAGGGAGTTTTTAACCGCACTGATAAAGAATAAATTATTTTTTCGGTGGTTTAATAGCCAGTAAATTACATTTCAATTTGCTGATGACGTGTTCTGCGGTGTTTCCTAATAATGCCGCTGACAATCCCGTCCGTCCCACTGTGCCTAATACTACTAATTCGGCTTCAAGTTCTTTTGCCACTTCAGGAATAACTTCTTCAGGAAAGCCTTCGCGTACATGGGTATGATCCTCGTCAATGCCGAATTTCTGACGTAGCGCTTTCATATTGATCAGATATTGCCCACGAATGCCGTTGGTATATTCGCTGGTGTGGAATTCCGGTAAATCAATCGCCATATTGATCGGCATTGGCGGGTAAGCGCTGACCAAATGAATATTGCCGCGTTCTAAGTTATCGGCTAAATCAATACCAAGGGAGACTAGTATATGATTGAATTCTTCGTGATAAGATTCGTCATCGGATACATTGACGGCAACTAAAATACGGCGCTGATGTTTCCAATCGCCATCACGTACCATTAACATCGGAATCGGGCAACGGCGTAAGAGCTGCCAATCCATTGGCGTGAAAATCAGTGATGTGAAGCTCTCTTCTTCTTTGGTGTATTTCACTACGAGATCATAACTGTTTTGTGATACTTCTGACGTGATGGCTTCCGCTTCGTTACTATTCCATACAACGGTGGAATCAAATTCGATCATCGGATCAGCATATTTTTCCAAATAAGGTTGAATATCTTTTTTACGTTGTTCAATCACACCTTTGTGCATTTCTTCGCGTTCTTCCGAAGAAAGTAATGCTGACATTTCATAAGAAAGATCATAAGCTGTCAGAAATACATTGATTTTCACCGGGGTATCGGGTTTTTGTTCCCGCACCAAGCGCACCGCTCTGGCAAGCGCAAACTGTTTATCGGTTTCAGGATTAAGAACGACAAGTATCTTATTGAACT
>JBHBXR010000025.1:0-10706 GCA_041795785.1 Mesocricetibacter sp. | reverse complement strand
GTTTCACCGTAAAACTAATGCTGGAAAAATTAAATTGCGACGTGCTGGATGTCGGTATTCTGCCCGATAATGAAGAACAATTTGAACAAGCGTTTATTGCCGCGCAACAACAAGCGGATCTGGTCATTACCAGCGGCGGCGTTTCGGTGGGTGAAGCGGATTTCACTAAAACCGTATTGGAAAAAATCGGTCAGGTTAATTTTTGGAAATTGGCGATTAAACCGGGCAAACCTTTTGCTTTCGGTAAACTACAACGGGCTTGGTTTTGCGGATTACCGGGCAATCCGGTTTCCGCATTGGTAACGTTTTATCAATTAGTCGTGCCGGTCATCGCTAAATTAAGCGGTATTCCCGTGTATCATCGTCCGCAACAATTTCCCGCCATTGCAGCGACCAATTTGAAAAAAGCCGTCGGACGTTTGGATTTTCAGCGCGGTTTTTACCAAATCAATGCGCAAGGACAAATTGAAGTGCGCCCTGTGGGTTTCCAAGGCTCTCATTTATTCAGTTCCTTCGTGCAAAGCAATTGTTTTATTGTCTTGGAGCGTGAGCGCGGCAATGTCGTTGCCGGTGAAACCGTGACTATCGAACCCTTTAATCACTTGTTAAGTTAATTAATCGGGAGAATTATGTCAGAATTAATGCCTTCCGAAGAACTTCGTTATAACCGCCAAATCATCTTAAAAGCGGTTGATTTTGAAGGACAGGAAAAATTAAAAGACAGCCGAATGTTGATCGTCGGTTTAGGCGGCTTAGGCTGTGCCGCCGGACAATATTTAGCCACCGCGGGTGTCGGGCATTTAACCTTACTGGATTTTGATAAAGTTTCTTTATCAAACTTACAGCGTCAAGTATTGCACGATGACAGCAAAATAGGGATGCCTAAAGTAGAATCGGCACAACTTTCCTTGCAGCGCTTAAATCCGCATATCCATATTAACACTATAGATCGTCATTTAACGGAGGAAGAACTCGGCGAAATTGTTCCTCAGTTTGACGTGGTACTAGATTGCACTGATAACGTAAGCACGCGCAATCAGCTGGATCGCTGTTGCAAACAGGCTAGAGTGCCGCTCGTATCCGGTGCGGCAATCCGCATGGAAGGTCAGGTAACCGTTTTTACCTATACGCAATTCAGTCCGACTTATCACAGCCTCAGTCGCCTGTTCGGTCAAAACGTATTAAGCTGTGTCGAAGCGGGCGTGATTTCTCCGATTGTCGGCATTGTCGGCTCAATTCAAGCCCTTGAAGCCATTAAAGTGCGGTTAAATATCGGCACGAATTTATGCGGGCGTTTATTGATGATCGACGGGTTGAATATGACAATCAGGGAAATCCGCTTACCGTCCGAAGAGTAAAAACACGAAATAACAAAGACAAGGCTACCACCCCTTGTCTTTTATTATCGAGACTTTAATTTATTAAGATGAAAAAATAAGAATGTTTATTCAACGATTGGAATAATTTTTGTAGCGTGTGAGCCTTTATCACCGTGTACAACTTCAAAATTCACTTTTTGACCCGCTTTCAATGAACGATAACCTTCCATTTCAATAACGGAATAATGCGCAAAAATATCCGCATCACTTCCTTCCGCATTAATGAAACCAAATCCTTTTGCGTTATTGAACCACTTTACGACACCGACTTCCATAATTTTAAACCCCAATAGTGCGTCTTTTAACAGACAACTTTTGACAACACAATAAGACTTTTTGCCTTATTTCCTTAATTTTTCGCATAAATATTCTAAGAATTTAGGATGTTTGGCAACAGGCAATTTTCAAAAATCAAACAGAGATCACAAAATTTTTTATTTTCTAACGGCTTAACCAGTTCAGCAGCGGATAATTTTCACGGATTGTCAGGATGTTTTTGGCAATTAGGCTAACTTTAAGGTAAACTAAGCGCCGTTTATATAAAAACTTATATTCTGATTTATTGAGGTAAAAATGACAAAAATTGTATCCATTGTCGATGTGTTGCAAGGCAAAGCGGCTGTCGGTGAAAAAGTGACAGTACGCGGTTGGGTAAGAACCCGTCGCGATTCTAAAGCGGGCATCTCGTTCTTAGCCGTTTATGACGGTTCTTGCTTTGATCCTATTCAAGCGATTATCAACAATGATATTGTGAATTATGAAAGCGAAGTGCTGCGCTTAACCGCAGGTTGCGCCGTTATCGTAACCGGCACCGTGGTCGAATCGCCGGCAGAAGGTCAAGCGGTGGAATTGCAAACGGAAAGTATTGAAATCACCGGTTGGGTGGAAGATCCCGACACTTATCCGATGGCGGCAAAACGCCACTCTATCGAATATCTGCGTGAAGTCGCCCACTTGCGTCCGCGTACCAATTTAATCGGTGCAGTCGCTCGCGTACGTCACTGTTTGGCACAGGCTATTCACCGCTTCTTCCACGAACAAGGTTTCTACTGGGTTGCCACGCCGTTGATTACGGCATCCGATACGGAAGGCGCCGGCGAAATGTTCCGCGTTTCCACCTTGGATTTGGAAAACCTACCGCGTAATGACAAAGGTGCGGTGGATTTTTCGCAAGATTTCTTCGGCAAAGAAGCCTTCCTTACGGTTTCGGGTCAACTTAACGGCGAAACCTATGCCTGCGCATTAAGCAAAATCTACACTTTCGGCCCGACGTTCCGTGCGGAAAACTCCAATACTACCCGTCACTTGGCGGAATTTTGGATGATCGAGCCCGAAGTGGCGTTTGCTACTTTAGCCGATAACGCCAAATTAGCGGAAGATATGTTGAAATATGTGTTCCGTGCAGTATTGGCGGAGCGTCAGGATGATCTGAAATTCTTTGAAAAACACGTTGATAAAGACGTTATCACGCGTTTGGAAAACTTCATTAATTCCGATTTCGCCCAAATTGATTATACCGATGCGATTGACGTGTTGCTTAAGTCGGGTAAAACCTTTGAATTTCCGGTATCTTGGGGAATCGATCTGTCTTCCGAACACGAACGCTATTTGGCGGAAGAATATTTCAAATCTCCCGTTGTGGTGAAAAACTATCCGAAAGACATCAAAGCCTTCTATATGCGCTTAAATGACGACGGTAAAACCGTTGCGGCAATGGACGTATTGGCGCCGGGTATCGGTGAAATCATCGGCGGTTCGCAACGTGAAGAGCGTTTGGACGTATTGGATAAACGTATGTTGGAGATGGGATTGAACCCTGACGATTACTGGTGGTATCGTGATTTACGCCGCTACGGCAGCGTACCGCACGCCGGTTTCGGTTTAGGTTTTGAACGCCTCATCGTGTATGTCACCGGCGTACAAAATATTCGCGACGTTATCCCGTTCCCGCGCGCACCGCGAAACGCAAACTTCTAATTGGATTCTGTTTAAAAGTGCGGTCAATTTGGAACGCGTTTTTACTAAAATTAAGGCAACCGTTCGGTTGCCTTTTTTAAGAAGAACTCATTATGCTTGGGTTTTATCTTTAATTACGGTAGTGACGGCATTTTTTACGACGGAAGCCACGCCGTTTTTAGCGGACGCTTGTGATGTGTAATATTCGCTGCGACCGATTTCCTGATGATTTTTTGCTTTTAAAATAAAATACGGTTCACCGTTTTTATTTGTTTTAAACTCAAAGTTTTTTTCATCAACGCCGTTCTTTTGCACCGAGGCAATGCCGTTTTCCGCCGCCGCACGGGTTTTATAAAGCTCGCTGGTTAAAATCACTTGGCTGTTTGCCGCTTTCAAATTAAACAGGAACTGACCGTCTTTCGCCAGTTTTAATTCATACCAACCTAACGCCATTTTTTTCTCCTTAGTTTGAATATTCAGGGAGATATTTCCCGCTGATTAGCATAGTCTTTCTGTTGCAATTTTCAACTGCTTTTTTGTAAATTTTACTTGCTTTCAAGTAATTAGCTTTGTTTATAGCACTGGCGGAAAATGTTCGGTAACGGAATTTTTAAGAAAAAACGTACCGCACTTCGGCGCACATTGCACGGAAATGAATTCGTTCCGATAAGTAAATTCCAAGCCGTAAGCGTGCAAATAAGTGCGGTCGGATTTTTCACCGTTTCCGCCGTACAGTTCGTCACCTAAAATCGGGCTGCCCAAGCTTTTCATCGCAACGCGTAATTGGTGGGTTTTGCCCGTTTGCGGTTTTAAGATAAACAGGCGTAAATTCGGCTCGCAACTGACGGAAGAAAAACGGGTTACGGCGGGATTTTCTTTCGACGGACATAATTTCCACGCACCGCGTCGGGCTTTCTGCATATCGCCGATAATCAAACCCTGTTTCTTTTTCGGTTTATGTACGGATAACGCAATGTAGGTTTTTTGCACCAAATGACGGGCGAATAATTGCGAAAGTGTCGCGGCGGCGACTTCATTTAATGCTAGAATAAGCAAACCCGATGTGATTTTATCCAAACGGTGCACCAACCAAACCTGTGTCATGTTTAACTGTTCGGCGATCCGTTGCGTCAGTCCGATTTCGGCATCGTCTTTATGTACACTGGTATTACAAGGTTTGTCTATAATGATAAAATCACGGTGTTTATATATAATTTCAACAGGTTGCATTATTCATCCCAAAAGTGCGGTAAGAATTTTATGAGTTTTAATTTCGACCAAATTATAACATATCTGCTTCCCATCGGAATTTGGATATTAACCGTCGCCATTACCATGCGTTTAATCGTTAAAAAACAGGCGGTTTCGGCGACGCTTTCTTGGCTGATGGTGATCTATTTGGTTCCCGTGGCGGGTATTCTGACTTACTTGGTGTTAGGTGAAATTACGCTGGGGAAAAAACGGATGCAAGCCTCACAAAAATTACATCCGAAATATTTACATTGGTTTAAACAGGTTTCCGAATGTACAAATTTAATCAGTACCAACAACACCTTATTATACCGGCCGATTTTTGATTTGGCGCAAAACCGTCTCGGCATTCCCTGCGTTTTAGGTAACGAACTGCATATTTTGGATACGCCGGAAAATATTATGCACAGTATCATTGAAGACATTCATCAGGCGCAATATTCCATTCATATGGTGTTTTATATTTGGTCGAACGGCGGACTTGCGGATGATGTGGCGGACGCATTAATTCAAGCCAGACAACGTGGCGTGCAAGTGAAAATTCTGTTGGATTCCGTCGGCAGCCGCAGTTTTTTCAAAAGCTGTAATTATCGCTATATGCTTGAAAACGATATTGAAATTGCCGAAGCGTTACACGCCAATTTATTCCGTATGTTCTTTCATCGCATTGATTTACGTCAGCACCGTAAAATTATTGTGATCGATAATCAAATTGCCTATACGGGCAGTATGAATATGGTGGATCCGCAATATTTCAAACAAGACAGCAACGTAGGCAAATGGATCGATATTATGGTGCGTATAAACGGCCCGGTTTCCACGATTTTAAACGGTCTGCACGCTTGGGATTGGGAAATCGAGACGGATCAGGAAATGAACGTTGCTCTGCCCGATTGTCCGCTGTTACCCATTGAAAATAATAACTCTCATGCCGTACAAATTTTAGCTACAGGTCCGGGTTTTCCTGACGATTTAATGGCGCAATCGCTCGCCATTGCGATTTTTTCCGCCCGCAAAAGCATTTCCATTACCTCGCCTTATTTCGTACCTAGTCATAGTATTGCCGAAGCCTTACGCATTGCGGCACTGCGCGGTGTGGAAGTATCCGTCATTTTACCGAAGAAAAACGATTCGTTGATGGTGGATTGGGCAAGCCGTACTTTTTTTGATGACTTACTGGCTGCGGGTGTTAAAATCTATGCCTTTGAAAAAGGTTTATTGCACACCAAAAGCGTGCTGATTGATAATAAATTGGCGCTAGTGGGCACGGTGAATATGGATATGCGCAGTTTTATGCTTAATTTTGAAGTGACAATGGTGGTGGAAGACAAAATGTTCGCCAATGAAATCAATCTGTTGCATAAAAGTTATCTGGCGGATTCGACGGCGCTAAATTATATCCGTTGGGTCAAACGACCGCTTTATCATCGCATTATCGAACGCCTATTTTTCTTATTCAGCCCATTGTTATAACGAAACATCTTACAAGGAACAATATGAAAAAAGATTTAACATTTTATTTAATCCGTCACGGCAGAACAATTTGGAACGAACAAGGGTTAATGCAAGGTTCGGGCAATTCCGATTTAAGCGCGCAAGGCGTCAGAGGCGCACAATTAACCGGTGCGGCGCTGCGTGACATCCCTTTTGCGGCGGCGTATTCCAGTTGTTTACAGCGTACGATTGATACGGCAAATCATATTTTAGGTGATCGAAACGTACCGCTGTTTCAACATAACGGCTTAAATGAACAGAATTTCGGCTTATGGGAAGGTCAAAAAGTAGAGGACGTGCGACAAAATGAAGAGTTTCACTTAATGCTCAATGAACCTGCCAAATACAAAGCGCTCAGCAATCAAGGCGAAACTTGGGAACAATTGGCGCAACGCGCCATGAACGCCATGCAGGATATTATTCAAATACACCATTCGGGCAATATTTTGATTGTGTCACACGGTCATACCCTGCGATTATTGCTTGCTTTGTTTAACGGCGCCACTTGGCAAAACCATCGCGAAGAAGGCAACAGCGTGCCGTTGATGAACACCTGTATTAATATCGCCCGCTATATCCGTGAACCTGATGAATATCACGGTCGTTTCATTGTAGATAAAATAAACGATGTGGCGCATTTGAGTTAAACAAAGTGCGGTCGGATTTTATTATGTTTTCAATTTAGAAAAACACCTTCAAAACCGACCGCACTTTTTAGCCTTCAACGCTTGTCAACTCGGTAAAAAATTCCCCGACAGTGTGGAATGAACCGAACACTAATACCAGATCATTTTTATCCGCATTTTTAACCGCTTTGATTACGCCGGATTTTACAGAATCCGTGCTTTCAGCTTGAATATCAATTTGTTGCTGTTGTGCAATGTGAGTTAATACGGCTAATAATTCATCACCGCGTTGACCGCGATAACCGTCTAACGTGACGCAATACCATTGTTCGATCAACGGCAACAGTGGCGTAAGCACTCCCTGCGCATCTTTATCTTTTAAAATCCCGCACACGGCTATTATTCTGCCGATCAGGTTTCCTTTCAGTGCTGTCAACCTTTCCGCCAAATAACGGGCTGCGTGCGGATTATGCCCGACATCCGCAATCAATTGCGGAAGCTCATTGACTGATTTGCCCGCTTGTTCGGCTAACGAATGCAACAACTTTCCTTTAACGCGTTGAAAACGTCCTGCCAGTTCCACCTGTTGTAAAGACTGGCGAATAACCTGTTCCGAAATGCGAAAAGGCAAATATTGAATCACCGCCAACGCCGTCGCCGCATTGGCTAAGGGGATCTGACAAAACGGCAAATTTTCCAACCGCACTTTGTCGTTATTTTTATCCGTTCCCTGCCAAATCCAACTTTCCGTTTGTTGTTGAAACTGCCAATCAACTCCCCGACGGGAAACCCGACATTGCAATTTTTCCGCTTGTTTGAGCATGGTGTCCGGCACATCAGGTTCGCCGATAATCACCGGTTTTCCCGCTCTGAAAATCCCCGCCTTTTCAAATGCAATTTGTTCGCGGGTATCGCCTAAAAAATCCGTATGATCGATGTCAATACCAGTGATCACGGCAATGTCGCTGTCCACAATATTGGTGGCATCCAAACGTCCGCCGAGTCCCACTTCCAAAATCACCACATCCAATTCAGCCTGTTTAAATAAATGCAATGCGGACAACGTGCTGAATTCAAAATAAGTTAGAGACGCGGTTTTATGTTGCTCGATAAACGCGAAGGAACGACTGTGTTGTGCATCCTCAAGTTCTTGATCTTGAATGCGAACCCGCTCGTTATAACGGATTAAATGGGGTGATGAATAGACACCGACCCGATATCCCGCCTTGATGAGCATGGTTTCCAATAAACGGCAGGTGGTGCCTTTGCCGTTTGTACCGCCGACAGTGATGATAAAGGGAGCGGGTTGTAATAAATCCAGTGCGCGGGCAACGGATTGAATACGTTCCAGTCCTAAATCAATGGCTTTGTAATGGCTGTTTTCTAAATAAGAAAGCCACTCTGCAAGTGGCGAAGTGGCTTGTAAATACTGTGTTTTAACCTGCATAGGAAAATGTTAGTCCTAGTCTATTTTATCTTTATCGTCAGTTTCGTTCAGTTCTGGCTCGACTAATTCCGGCTCTACAAACGGAGATGGTTGATTGGTTAATTTGCTTAACAGATTTGCCAAAGTGTTACGCATATCCGCACGTTTAACAATCATATCGATTGCGCCTTTTTCCAATAAAAATTCGGCGCGTTGGAAACCTTCCGGCAATTTCTCGCGTACGGTTTGTTCGATCACGCGCGGACCGGCAAAGCCGATTAAGGCTTTCGGCTCGGCAATATTAATATCACCCAGCATCGCAAAGCTGGCGGATACGCCACCTAAGGTCGGATCCGTCAACACGGAAATGAACGGCACGCCCTTTTCACGCATTTTCGCCAATACTGCACTGGTTTTTGCCATTTGCATCAATGAAAATAAAGCTTCCTGCATACGGGCGCCACCGCTGGCGGAAAAACAAACAAACGGGCAATTCAATTCAAGGGCTTTTTCCGCCGCCTGCACGAATTTCGCACCGACCACAGAACCCATCGAACCGCCCATAAAACTAAAATTAGACGCTGCTGCAACAATCGGCATATTATACAACGTCCCCGACATCACGACTAACGCGTCTTTTTCGCCGGTTTCTTTTTGGGCGGCGCTTAAACGATCCTTATACTTTTTCAGATCTTTAAACTTCAGCACGTCTTTCGGCTCTAAATCCGCCGCCAATTCTTGTACGCTGTCTTTATCCAATAATGCCAACAAACGCTCGCGCGCATCAATACGCATATGATGACCGCATTTCGGGCAAACTTCCAAATGACGTTTTAATTCATCACGATACAAAACCTGTTCGCAAGAGGTACATTTCGTCCACACGCCTTCAGGAACATTCGATTTACGATTGTTTGAAACGGTGCCGTTTTTACTAAAAATTCTATCAATCCAGCTCATTTTTAACCTTAATTATTCAGTCGGGAAATCCCGCTTATTACACCATAATTTTCAATAATATGCTAGATGCAAAGATCCGATATGCCTTTGTCCGTCAGCTTTTCAGGCGTGCAATTCGCAATAACAAAAAACCCGAAGAGTAAGGAAACTTCGGGCAAGGGTTGTGGGATATTATAGTTATTATAGGATGCTACGTTTAAGCATATTCTATCTTAAAATGTTGACGTATCTTGGAACAAACCGACTTTTAAATCCGTGGCGGTGTAGATAACACGTCCGTCCACTTCCACTTCACCGTCGGCAACGCCCATCACCAATTTGCGGTTAATCACTCGTTTCATATGAATGCGATAGGTCACCTTCTTCGCCTCAGGCAAAATCTGACCGGTAAACTTCACTTCACCGACACCCAAAGCACGACCTTTGCCTTCGCCGCCAATCCAGCCGAGATAAAAACCGACCAACTGCCACATGGCATCCAAACCCAAACAACCCGGCATAACGGGATCGTTAATAAAATGGCACTTGAAAAAGAACAAGTCGGGATGAATATCCAATTCGGCTTCAATATAACCTTTACCGAAATTACCGCCGGTTTCGTTCATTTCCAAAACACGATCCATCATTAACATTGTCGGCGCCGGTAATTGCGGACCTTTAGGGCCGAATAATTCGCCTCTGCCGGAAGCTAACAAATCTTCGTAAGTGTACGAGCTTTTTTTGTTCGGTGTACAAGTGTTAGTCATTTTTCTTCTCTAATAATTGCAATGATAATTTGGTATAAAAAACCAGCCTTAATTCAATGCATTCTAACAAAGTTAATATATGATTAAAACAGCTAACACCTGTAAGCCAAACTTATCCGATCAGTTACAACGCAATAAAATAATCGGGGCTATCGAATTTTCTTCCCTAGCCCCGCTTATTTCTATTTTTTACCAAACAACATCGTCCATAAACCTGTCGATTGATTATGCAGATCCCCGCGTCGTTCAACCCGTTGCGCAATTAATTGCGCGATAGGCAGGTTATCGGCGTTATATTTGCGTTCCTCTTCTTCAATTAAATCCCGTTTAAACAGAATTTCACAGGTTTGAAACACATCCTCTACCGCCCAAATAAAAAACTGCTGATTTTTGACCGCACTTACCACCTCATCGGTTAAACAAAGCTGATTAAGCGTTGATGAAGGCACGATAACGCCTTGCTTACCCGTCAAACCGCGCCGTTCGCAAATGGCAAAAAAACCTTCGATTTTATTATTGACACCACCGACGGCGTGCACCAAGCCGAATTGATCAATCGCTCCCGTAATTGCAATGGATTGCGGCAGCGGCAGATTGGACAACGCACTGGTCAACACGCAAAATGCCGCTAAAGAGGCGCTGTCGCCGTCAATTTCGCCGTAAGATTGTTCAAATACTAATCGTGCGGAAAACGGCAACTGAGAAGGGAAATCCAAAATATTAGCTAAACAAGCTTCCGCAATCATAATCCCTTTACCGTGAATATTGCCCGCCAGTTCGCTTTTTCGTTCAATATCCACCACTTCACCGTCGCCGAATTGTACAATGCAACTGATGCGGGAAGGCTCCCCGAAAGACAACGGTGTTC
>JBHBXR010000024.1:0-35550 GCA_041795785.1 Mesocricetibacter sp. | reverse complement strand
CCCCTTCCAAGGTTTCTTTAATTGCTTTCGGCTGACCGGGCAAATTCAAAATCAGGCTGTTTTTGCGAATCACGCCCACTTGACGGGATAAAATCGCCGTCGGTACAAAATGTAAACTGACTTGGCGCATTTGCTCGCCGAAACCGGGCATTTCACGATCGGCAACGGCTAAGGTCGCATCCGGCGTCACATCCCGCTTTGCCGGCCCTGTGCCACCGGTAGTCAGCACTAAATGGCAATGATGCTGATCCACCAGTTCGCAAAGGGTCTTCTCAATTTCAGCCTGTTCATCGGGAATCAGTCGGGTTTCCACGGCAAAAGGTTCTGTCAGCGCCGCTTCCAGCCAAGCCTGTAATTCGGGAATGCCTTGATCCGGATAAACACCCTGCGAAGCCCGATCCGAAACGGAAACCAAGCCTATTTTTAATGTATTTTGTGATGAAAGTGCGGTCATATTTTTCCTTATTTTTAGCTTTATAATGTTAAACGTAAAGTGCGGTCGTTTTTTTGTTGTTTTTTGCTCTTTTATTGTTATGTCCAGTAATATCTTACGACATGAAAGAAAATCGGCGCGGCAAAACACAGCGAATCCACACGATCCAACATACCGCCGTGACCGCTGATCATATTGCCCCAGTCTTTTACTCCCATACTGCGTTTGATGGCGGACATCACCAAGCCGCCTAAAAAACCCATCAGGCAAATTAACAAGCCGATAAGCGTTGCCTGCACCATACTAAACGGCGTAATCCAAGCCAATAAACCTGCTAAAATGCTGGCGCTGATGACACCGCCGACAAAGCCTTCGATGGTTTTCGACGGTGAAAGGCTCGGTGCGATTTTATGCTTGCCGCATAATTTCCCCCAAATATATTGCAACACGTCGCTTGCCTGTACCACTAAGATCAAAAAGATCATCAACAGCATATTTTTCCCTTCAAAGCCCGCAATATCCAAAGTGAGTACCGCCGGAATATGGGAAATACAGAACACCGAGATCATAATCGCCCATTGCACTTTAGTGGAACGATCTAAGAAATGGGCGGCGTCGCCTTGTAAGGCGGATAAAATCGGTAAAAACAGGAAGGCATACACCGGAATAAAAATAGTAAACATGCTGAACCAGTCAATCGCCACCAAGATATATTGAATCGGTAAGATGACATAAAAACAAGCGGCAAGGGCGATGTGATCACCGCGACGGATATAAATCAGCGATAAAAACTCTCGTAGCGCCATAAAAGAGATCACGAAAAACAAGATGATCACCGCATGAAAACCCATATAAGCGGCGGCAAAGATAATTAAAATCATCACCCACCACGCATTAATGCGCGCCACTAAGTTTTCAATGACAGAAGTTTTGCCCAATTTCCGTTGTAATGCGTACGCAATAGTAGAAGCGATTATAAGGGTCATAATTAACCCGAAAAAAAGTTGCCACATTTCCATTATGCACCTGCCTTACGTTTCGGATTGAGATTTAATAATGCCTGTTCGGCGCGTTTTAAAAAGGATTCCTTATCTTCATCAGGCTGATAAAACAACGCTTCACCCATATATAGATCACACAATAACGGAATCGGTACGACAAAACCCTTCGGCAACACATTATGCATATTGCTGATCCACACCGGCACTAACTCCAGTTCGGGATTTTGCTTCGACAGATAAAATAATCCGCTTTTGAAAGGTTGAAGTTCCACGTCATCATCGGTTTTACGGGTGCCTTCGGGAAAAATAATCAGCGAGCTTTCCTTTAACGCCGCACTGATTTTTTCAGTAACCGATTTTGGGTCATCACTTCCGCGTTCAATCAGCAACATATTAAATACCTTATACGCCAAAAAACGGCGGACGGCACCTTTATTCCAATAATCCGCCCCCGCTACCGGTCGGGTGTTTTTACGGATTTCGTAAGGCAGCGATACCCATAACAGAATAAAATCACCGTGACTGTTATGATTGGCATAATACAAACGGTTTTTTCCCACCTGCTGCCGTTCCACATTTTTTTGCGCACGCACGCCGGTGATAAACGAGGTAAAACGGCATAAAATAAAATCCACTAATTTTGCCAGCATTTTCTCCTCCTTAGAACGGGAACAGTACAGGTACTAAAAACACCGTCACTAACATAACCAGAATGGTAAACGGCACGCCGACTTTAACGAAATCGGAGAATTTATAACCGCCGGGACCGTACACCATAGTATTCACCGGTGAAGAAATCGGTGTCATAAAGGCGGCGGAGGCGGCAATGGCGACCGTCATCGCAAAAGGCACCGGCGATAGGTTCAATTGATTCGCCATACTAATCGCAATCGGCGCCATTAAAATTGCCGTAGCGGTATTGGAAATAAACAAGCCGATTACGGCGGACAGAATAAACAGGCTGATTAAAATCCAATGTTTGCCCATACCGCCGACCAACTGCAACATATAATCCACAATCAACGTCACGCCGCCGGTTTTCTGTAAGGCAATGGAAAACGGCATCATGCCGATGATTAAAATCAGACTTGACCAATGGATGCTGTCGTAGGCGCTTTTCGCATCCACACAACGGAACTTACCCAGCATCAAACAGGCAATCAGCGCCGCAACTACATTCGGCACCAACCCGCTTACCATTAAGATCACCATAAACGTAATGGAAAACAGGGCGTGCAATGCCTGACTTTGTGCCGGTGCGGCGCGTTGAATTTCGCTCGGGTAATTTAACACGAAGAAATCTTTGGTTCTATTCGGGATTTGACGGATCAATTTCCAATCGCCAATTACCAATAACAAATCTCCCGCTTTGAGCGGTTCTTCCACCAAATGACCGGATAAGATCTCACCGTTACGTTTAATACCTACGATATTCACACCGTAATTGGAACGAAAACGCAGTTCGGCGGCACTCTTTCCGATACAAGAGCCGTCTGGCACCGGCGTCAATTCCACCATACCGATGGATTTCGTCTGTTCGTTAAAATTGGCTCCGCGAATTTCATCCGGTTCCAATTTGTTAAAACGACAAAACTCTTCCACGTCAAATTCCGGATTACTAATATCAATCATTAAAATATCTTTTTCTCTGATTTCCGTTTTACCCAAAGAAGCGGCTAAAAACACAGGGCGAAAACGTTTCCAACGTTCAATCGCCAAAATATTTAAACCGTAATTTGAACGCAAATGCAATTCTTCCACCGGTTGCCCGATAAATGGTGATTCTTCACGCACTACAAAACGTTTGGTACGTTCATACAAACCGTATTCTTCGATTAAGTCTTTAATGGAATGGCTGTTTACGATTTCGGAGGTGTCATCGGTCGGATCCGCAAGCCAACGACGCACCGTCAACATATATAAAATACCAAGAGTTAATACCACCGCACCGATAGGGGTAAAAGAAAAGAAGGAAAAACGAATTCCCTCCGTGCGGACTAATTCGGAATTCACCACCAGATTAGGCGCAGTGGCAATGAGCGTCATCATACCGCTGATTAAACCCGCCACACTCAGCGGCATCATTAGGCGTTTCGGTGAAATATTCATCTGCTGGCAAATGACCAACACCACCGGAATAAAAATCGCGACCACACCGGTGGAACTCATAAAAGAGCCCAATCCCGCCACAGCCAACATCAAAAATACCAACACGCGGGTTTCACTGTTCTTCGCCGCTTTCATCAGCCATTCGCTGACCTGATAGGCAATTCCCGTTCTGACTAATCCCTCTCCGACCACAAACAACAAGGCAATCAAAATCACATTGGGATCGCTAAAGCCGGCAAACACTTCCTGTACGGTTAAAATTCCGCTTAAACAGAAAGCCAACATCACCAACAAGGCAACGACATCCATACGGATTTTATTGCGGATAAATAAATACACCGCCGTCACCAATAAAGTGACAACCCAAAATAAAGGCGTTTGAATCCAAACAAGTAATTGTGCGTTCATTTCAATGTTCCCGTCGAGGAAGTTGTCGGAAAGTTCCGTTAATTATATGTCGCGCAACAGTTTTCTGACAGGGGCAAAACTGCGCCTGTGTTGCGGCAATGCGCCAAGTTCCGCCAATTTTTGCAGATGCAGTTTGGTCGGATAGCCTTTGTGTTTGGCAAATTCATACTGCGGAAACTGTTGATCCAGCTCCCGCATTTCCTGATCGCGCGCCACTTTCGCCAAGATAGAAGCGGCGCTGATCTCCGCTACCAATAAATCTCCTTTGACAACCGCCCGCGCAGGGATATCCAATGCCGGAAGTCGATTGCCGTCCACCAACACAAAGTGCGGTCGGATTTTTAAGGATTTTATCGCCCGTTGCATAGCCAGCATAGTTGCATGCAAAATATTCAGTTCGTCAATTTCGTGCGCTTCCGCACGACCCAAACTCCAAGCCAAGGCTTTCTGTTTGATTTCTTCCGCCAGTAACAAACGTTTTTTTTCCGATAGCTTCTTGCTGTCAGTCAACCCTATAATCGGATTCTTCGGATCCAAAATCACCGCCGCCGTCACTACCGCACCGACCAAAGGTCCGCGCCCCACTTCGTCCACGCCGGCGATTAATTCTGCGTTCGGATAAATAAAATCCATTACTCAGCCTCCAACAGTTCAATCACCGCTTGCGCCGCCTGTTGATCCGCATCACATTGAATCATTTTGTGTAAGTTAATGAAACGTTGAATTAAAACGTGACGATTTTGTACCGCACTTTCGTTTTGTTCGAGATAAGGTATCAGTTTTTCCGCCAGTTTTTCCGCCGTGCAATCTTCCTGAATCATCTCGGGTACCAACATTTCATCCGCCAATAAATTCGGTAATGAAATATATTTGGTTTTAACCAAACGTTTTGCCAACCAATATGTCAATGGTTTCATGCGATAGCCCACCACCATCGGCGATTTACACAGCATACATTCCAATGCCGCCGTACCCGATGCCAATAAGGTGGCTTCAGCCGCAATCATTGCCTGACGGGCTTGGCCGTCTAATAAAATCAATTCCAGTTCAGGAGCAATATCCGCTTTAATTTGCTCAAATTGCCGGCGGCGTTTTTCATTAATTAACGGGACTAAAAACTGTAAATCAGGATATTTTTCTTTTAATAACAACGCGGTTTTTAAAAACGGTTCGGCTAAAAATTCCACTTCCGCACCGCGACTGCCGACTAAAATCGCCATATAACGCTGATTTGCATCAATATGTAAGGCGTTACAGGCTTCGGCACGATTCGGTTTTAACGGAATTGCATCCGCCATTGTATGCCCGACAAAACGACAGGGCACATTGAAACGATCATAAAAAGCTTTTTCAAACGGCAGAAACGCCAACACCATATTGGTTGCCCGTGCGATTTTATAAATACGTTTTTGCCGCCAAGCCCAAACGGAAGGGCTGACATAATGAACGGTTTTGATGCCCTGCGCTTTTAATTTTTCTTCCACATATAAATTAAAATCCGGCGCATCAATACCGATAAAAATATCCGGTTTTTCAGCTAGCATGGTTTGTACCACCTGCTTGCGGATTTTTAACAAACGCGGTAAATGTTTAACGACTTCCGCCAATCCCATTACCGCAATTTCTTCCATATCCACTAAGGTTTCACAACCTTCCGCCAGCATTTGTTTACCTGCAATACCGATAAATCCGGCTTGCGGATAACGTACTTTTAGCGCACGAATCAGACCGGCACCGAGAATATCGCCGGAAACTTCACCGGCAACAATGGCAATCGTCGGATGAGTTTGTTTAAGCTGTTCCATTTTAAAATCCTTATAAAAAATAACCGCACTTGCCACTGATTGATTAGTCGCAAAAGTGCGGTCGGAATTTTAAACGTTTTTTTAATTAGCGAATGATGCCGCGGGTCGAACGTTTAAAGAAGTTGATAAAGAAACTGATCGCCGATTCGGTTTTTGCATAATGTTCAATTTCCGGCATCACTTCTTCCAAGGTTTTATCACTGCGATAAATCAATTTATATACGTTACGGATGGCGTGCAAGGTCGCTTTATCGAAACCGCGACGCTTCAACCCTTCAATATTCACTCCGAACGGACGGGCATGGTTACCTTGCGCCATAACATAAGGCGGCACGTCTTGGCTGACCATCGAACCGCCGCCCAACATAACATGCGCGCCGACAATCACGAACTGGTGAATCGCCGACATTCCGCCGACAATCACGAAATCATCCAATTCGACGTGTCCCGCCAAGGTGGCGTTATTGGCTAAAATGCAACGACTTTTAATTTGGCAATCGTGCGCGATATGAGCGTTGATCATAAACAGGTTATCGTCTCCGACGCGTGTTACGCCGCCGCCCTGCACCGTGCCACGATGAATTGTCACATGCTCGCGAATACGGTTACGATCGCCGATAATGGTTTTGGTCGGTTCGCCCTGATATTTCAGATCCTGATTCACTTCACCGATACTGGAAAATTGGAAAATCTGATTGTCTTCTCCGATTTTCGTCACGCCTTTCACGACAACGTGAGAATGCAGAACCGTTCCTTTACCGATTTCAACATTTTCACCAATTATACAGAAAGGCCCGATTACTACATTTTCACCGATTTTGGCTCCTTCTTCTACAATAGAAGTGGGATGAATTTGTGCGGTTGGATGAATCATCGTAAGCTCCTTTTCTATCTACGTGCACACATTAATTTTGCTTCACAGGCAACTTCTCCGTTTACAGTTGCAATGCCGGTGAAAGCGGTAATACCACGGCGTTCTCTGATAACTTCTACATATAAATTCATTTGGTCACCCGGCACGACAGGACGTTTGAAACGCGCTTCGTCAATACCGGCGAAATAAAATAACTCGTTGCCGGACAGCTCAAGGGTTTTAAACGCCAAAATTCCCATTGATTGCGCCAAAGCTTCAAGGATCAACACACCCGGCAGAATCGGCTGTTCGGGAAAATGTCCGGTAAAACAAGGCTCGTTCACGCTGATATTTTTAATTGCTTTTAACCACTCGCCTTCTTGATAATCCACAACGCGATCCACTAACAAAAACGGATAGCGGTGCGGCAATAATTTCATAATTTCATTTGCTTCAATAATTCTTGGTGGTCTGTTTTCGGTTGTCACGATAATTACCTTTAGTTACTTACATAGTTTGAAAATAATTGGCTGAAATTATACGTTATCCGGAGCTAAAATTATAGTGCTGATAAACAAAACGTACCAATAAAGGTACGTTTTTATAATGACTTATTTACGCCAGCTTTTTCTCTACTGCCTTTAATCGTTTGTTCATTTTATCAATGTCTAACGTCAATGCTGCAGTTTTACGCCATTCTTTATTCGGCTGCAACGGAATACCGGAGGAATAAATGCCCGGCTCACTAATCGGGCGCATCACCATGCCCATACCGGTGACGGTGACTTTATCGCAAATTTCCATATGTCCGTTAATCACACTGGCGCCACCGATTAAACAATAGCGACCGACTTTCAGACTGCCCGCCATAATCACACCGCCGGCAACCGCCGTTCCTGTGCCGATATGCACATTGTGGGCAATCTGACACAGATTATCGATAATCACGTTATCTTCAATCACCGTTGCATCCAAAGCGCCACGGTCGATACAAGTACAGGCGCCGATTTCCACATTATTGCCGATAATTACCGTACCGGTCTGCGGAATTTTTATCCAGCGCCCGCGATCATTGGCATAACCGAATCCGTCGCTACCGATCACCGCACCGGATTGGATTAAGCAATGTGTGCCGATTTGCACCTCGTGATAAACACTGACATTTGCCCAAAGCTGAGTATGAGCGCCGATTTTGGCATTTTTACCGATAAAGCAATTCGCGCCGATAACGGCGTTATCGCCAATCTCTACGCCTTCCTCAATAACTGCATTGGCTCCAATAGAAACGTTTTCACCTAATTTTGCCGTTGCCGAAATCACCGCGCTCGGTTCAATGCGGCTTGCTGCTTTCGGGGTAGTATCCATATATTGCGCCAGTAAGGCATAGGCGACATAAGGATCTTTTACAATCAGTAAGTTGCTGTGCGCGGTACAAAAATCAACATCCGCTTCGGAAACCACAAGAATACCGGCCTGCGATTGAGGTAATAACTCACGGAATTTAGCGTTAGAAATAAAAGTGAGCTGGTTTGCCGCCGCTTTATCTAAGGGCGCAATACTGTCAACGACAACATCGGCGTTACCACGAATGGCTCCGCCGATGTGTTCTGCTAATTGCCGAAGAGAATACTCAGCCATTATTACTTAGCCTTTTTTGACTCTTCTGCCGGAAGTTGTGTTGCAGCCGGAGCTTCTACGGATTTAGGAATGGATTTAAGTACTTCTTCGGTAATATCTTTGCCGTCTACCGCATAAAGTAATGAACTGGCGTTAATGACATAAGTATAGCCTCTTGCTTTGGCAAGATTATTTGTGGCTACTTGGATGCTTTCTAAGATCTTAGCGTGCTCTTCGTTCTCACGTTTTTCGCTTTCGGCTTGGAATTTTTGCACTTGTTCATCGTGTTCTTTAATTAGTTTATTAATTTCATCTTCACGTTTCTTAATATCCGCACTGCGTAATTTTGGCGCCTCTTTTTGTAAAGCTTCAATTTTACCGTCAATTTTCTTTTTATTTGCCTGTAATTTATCACTTGTACCTTTAAACTCGGCTTCTAATTTTTTCGCTACCGCTTCGCGATCCGGATGATTTTGAATCACATACGCCGGATCAACAAAAGCGATGTTTTCTGCCGCCATAGCGAAAGAAGAACTTAATGCTAACCCTAAAGAAAGTGCGGTTAATTTTACTGCTTTTTTCATTGTGTTTTTTTCCTTTAAATTAATACTATTGGTTGTTATTTCTATATCACTCCGTTTGATACGGACATTCGTTTGACCCTGCAATTTAGAATCAGTTCAATTTATCAATTAAAACGTTCCGCCAATCGTAAATTGGAACTGTTCGATTTCATCGCCGTCATACTTTTTGATCGGTTTGGCATAAGAGAATACCAACGGACCAATCGGAGATTGCCATTGGAAAGCAATACCCACAGAGGCTCTGACACGACTCGGATCGCTATAATCAGGCAAACTCGGGAATTTTGCTCGGTCCTCTGCTTTCCAACTGGAGTTCCAAACACTCGCCGCATCCACAAATAACGAAGTACGTACCGAATTCTGATTTTTATCCGCTACGAACGGAGTCGGTACAATCAACTCCGCACTGGCTAACGCCATTGCATTTCCGCCGATAATGTCGCTACTGTGAATATAACTGCCGTCATTTCTAATATAAATGGCATTCGGACCCACCGATGAGAACCCGCGTAAACTACCGATACCACCGGCGCTGTAATTACGATAAAACGGCACGAGTTTTCCGTTCAAACCGTTGGCGTAAGATATTCCCGTCTTAGCCGACAATACCCAAGTTTGATCGCGATTTAACGGGTAGAATCCCAATACATCGGCATTTACCGTGTAGAATCTGTTATCGGATCCCGGAATGGTTATGCTTCCGCCGATACCGGCTCTTATTCCCTTAGTCGGGAAATAACCGCGGTTCAAGCTGTTATAATTCCAACCGGCTTTAAAAGTGAAATCACGCGCTTTAAATGAAGTTCCGTTATACTTCATTGAATCGAAATATTTCTGACGCGAATATTCCGGCGCAACATTTTTAATTTTATTATATTCATAACCCAATCCTGTATAGAACGAGTTATTTTCGTTCACCGGGAAGCCTAACGTAACATCGGCGCCGTAGGTTTTTCTGGCATAAGTCGCTGCATGTTCATCTTTAGAGTTATCATAATCTTCATAGAAAACATTACCGCCCAAACTCACTCCGTCCTTAGTAAAGTAAGGTTCCGTATAACCCAAGTTAACACTGGTTGTGTAATCATTACGTGCCGCCGCCAAACTAATGGAAGATCCCATCCCTAAGAAGTTGTCCTGTTTTACGCTGGCTTGATAGCTTAAACCGCTTTCCGTACCATAACCGATACCAAAATTGATACTACCAGTATTACGTTCTTTCACTTTATAAATGACATCAAGTTGGTCATTCGTTCCCTCGACCGGTTCCGTGCGGGTTTCCACCGTTTCGTAGAACCCGGTACGATCCAAACGCACCTTACCTAATTCCACTAATTGAGAAGATAACCAAGCACCTTCCTGTTGACGCATTTCCTGACGCAACGTGCTGTCCGCACTGACCGTATTTCCTTCAAAACGGATATGACGCACAGAATAACGTCTTCCGGCATCCACGACAAAACTCACTGAAACGGTTTTATTTTCATCATCAAATTCAGGATGAATTGCAACCTGTGCATTAGCATAACCCTGCTCACCCAATTTGGCTTTGATCTGTTCTTCGACACTTTTCACATCGCCGCCGCGGAAAGTTTCATTTAAGCGAATTTGGTTTAACAGTGGCGATAATTCATCGGACATACCACCCACATCACCGACAATGCGCGCACCTTTAATCGTATAAAGGTCGTTTTCATTCACTACAATTTTAACCCTTGCTTCGGTTTTCTCATCGTTTAACTGCACATCGGTAGAGGCAACTTGGAATTTGGCATAACCGCGGTTTAAATAATAATCACGCAAGGCTTCAAGATCCTGATTAAGCTGAGTCGCATCAAATTTGTTCCCGAAAAACTTCCACCACGCATCCGGTTGCAATTCCATCTGTTCTCTCAGTTTTCTGCTACTGAACGCATTGTTCCCTTCAAAATTTAATTCCTTCAGTAAGGCGACATCATTTTCTTTAATCTGTAATTTCACTTCCGCACGGTTATTCGGCAACGTATTGACGATAGCTTCTACTTTCGCATTATAACGTCCCGTGCTTTGATAATGATCTTGCAAACTTTGACGGAAAGATTCCAATTTTTCGCGATTAAGCACCTCGCCGACTTTAAACCCGTTTTGCTCCAAATTTTGCTTCAACGCTTCATTGGGTACCGAACTGTTTCCTTCAAAGGTCAGCTCGGCAATAATAGGCTGTTGTTTCACGGAAATCACTAACGTATTTCCTTCTCTTACGGCTCTTACATCGTCATAACCGCGTAGAAACAGGGTTCTGACCACTGTGGCAATATCGTTGTCTGTTGCACGTTGCCCTACTCGGACAGGTAACCCTTCCAACACTTTACCTTCTGTGCCTGCCTGAACACCATCAACACGGATATCCTGCACCATAAAAGGAGCAGCCATAACACCGGTTGAACCAAATAATAAACTAACAAGTAATAGTTTTTTCATCGTTATAATTACCTTAATAAAGTGCGGTTAGAAAATTTAACGTTTTTTCAATATCGGTTTTAGCGATATCATTGAATCATAAATATCATCTGTCGAATGCGAGTCGTTCCTACAAACGCAAGAAATCATTAAACAGCGCAAAAGAAGTCAGCACCAGTAATAAAAAAGCGCCTATTCGATAACTCACTTCCTGAATGCGCTCGGAAACAGGTTTACGCATCAAACCTTCCGCGGCCAGAAAAACCAAGTGTCCGCCGTCCAATACCGGCAGAGGAAATAAATTCATAATCCCCAAATTGACACTGATTAATGCCAAAAAGCCCAAATAATAAACCAACCCGATTTCCGAAGATGCGCCCGCACCTTTTGCGATAGAAATCGGTCCGCTCAAATTAGTTAAAGATAAATCGCCGGTTAATAATTTGCCGATGACTTTAATTGTCAACCAAGCTAATTGCGCTGTCTTCTCAATGCCTTTTTGCAAGGCTTCAAGCATATCATATTTTAATTCCGTACGATACTTTTCGGCAATCGGCTCGAAAGTCGGCGCAATTCCGACAAACCATTTTCCATCTTCATTTCGCTCCGGTTTTAATGACAAATCAAAGAACTGTCCGTTGCGTTCTATCTTTAATGCCAACACATCGCCTTTTTGCACCTCTTTAACAAAACGACTCCAGTCAGGTTCAGATTCATCACCGCTATCGGATTGATGAATAATATCGCCGATTTGTAATCCCGCTTTGTGTGCCGGTGAGTTATCGACTATTTTGGAAATTTTCATCTGCACTTTGCCGCTCATCGGTTTAATCCCCAATGCCGCAAAAGCCGTTTGTTTTTCAGGATCAAAATCCCATCCTGAAATATTCAGTTTCTTCGTTTGCTCAATATTTTCACCGAATTCCGTCACGGTTAAAACCACTTCGCTATTGCCTATTTTAGTAGCAAGCGCCATATTAATGCTTGCCCAATCCGGCGTTTTCATACCGTCTACGGCTAAAATCTGCATATCCGCTTTCAAATTAGCCCGCGCCGCGATGGAATTTTCCTGCACATCGGCAATAACCGGTTTAACGCTCGGAATACCGACCAAATAGATAACCCAATATGCCAAAACCGCAAAAATAAAATTCGCCACCGGTCCCGCGACAATGACAAAAGCGCGCTGCAACACGGTTTTATTATTAAACGCTTGCGATTGCAGTTCTGTCGGAACTTCTTCGTTACGACCGTCAAGCATTTTGACATAACCGCCTAAAGGAATAGCTGAAAAAGCAAACTCCGTGCCGTGCTTATCTTTGCGTGCCCACAGCACTTTACCGAAACCGATAGAAAAACGATGAACTTTTACACCGCACTTTCTCGCCGCCCAAAAATGACCGTATTCGTGTACAAAAACCAATACACTAATGGCAACTAAAAATGAGAGCAACGACCACAAAAATGACATTATTCCATCCTACAAAACAAAGAAATAAAAATAGGCAAAAAACGGTACCGCTGCGGTAAGACTGTCTATACGATCCAAAATACCGCCGTGTCCGGGAATTAAATTGCTGCTGTCTTTAATACCGCTTTCACGCTTAAACATACTTTCGGTTAAATCGCCCAACACGGAAATGGCGACCGTTGCAACCGATAATAAAACAAACGACGCCGCGGAGTCCGTAGCAAACAAGCTGCCACCGGATAACTGCAAAAAGATAAAGGCAAACACGCAGGCTGTCGCTAATCCGCCGATAACGCCCTGCCAAGTTTTACCCGGCGAAACCTTCGGTGCCAATTTATGCTTTCCGAATTTACGCCCGGCGAAATAAGCGCCGCTGTCCGCCGCCCATACCAAAATAAACACATAAAGCAACAACATAACGCCGTGCGTCGAATCGGTGACATAATGATCCAAACGTAAGCGCAATACGCCGATTAGAAAGGGGACCAGCGTGAAAAATGCGAAAATCAACTGTAACAAAACGGATTTGCCCCAAACGGAAGCGGACTTCGGATAAGTCACCACCAAGGCAAACGCCGCCGCCCACCAAATCACTGCGCATAACAATAACGGTGCGGCATAGGCTTCAAACACCCGCCCCGCATCCAAATAATCGGCGTTACTGTAAATCCATAAAAACAGGAAAGCGCCGGCAATCGCACTCACCGTAAAACGCCAAACGCCGGCCTTAAAACGGGCGAATTGTGTCCATTCCCACACGCCCAAGATAACCACAGCGCCTAATGCCAAGGCAAAATAAAAAGGAGAAAATAAAAAAAGTGCTGCAAAAACAATCGCAATCAGCACAATCGCAGATAAAACTCGTTCTTTAAGCAAAGGAATTACCTCTAAAATTATTATTCACTTGCGCCAAAGCGGCGGTCTCGTTGTTGATACGCAAAAATTGCACGGTTAAATTCTTCTTCATTAAAATCGGGCCATAACACATCGGAAAAATAAAGCTCGGCATACGCGCTTTGCCATAATAGAAAGTTACTGATACGCTGTTCGCCGCTGGTACGGATCAACAAATCTACCGGAGGTTGCTCTTCTGTGACCAAATTTTGTCGGAAAAGTTCTTCGTTAATCTGTTCGGGTTCCAGCTGTCGCTCTTTCACTTGACGGGCAATTTTTTGCGCCGCCTGTACAATATCCCAACGACCGCCGTAATTTGCCGCAATGTTTAGGGTTAATGCCGAATTCCCCGCCGTCAACGCTTCCGAACGGGCAATCTTCTCTTGTAAACTTGCACTAAAACGGGAAGTATCGCCCAAAATTTTCAAACGGATATCGTTTTTATGCAGCTTCTTGACCTCGAGTTCCAACGCTTGCATAAACAAACTCATCAGGCTGTTCACTTCCTGTTCGGGACGATTCCAGTTTTCACTGCTGAAAGCATATAAGGTTAACGATTTCACACCGATTTGACGAGCATACGACACTGATTTACGTACCGCCTCGACACCGTGTTTATGACCGAAAATCCGCATCTTGCCTTTCTGTTTCGCCCAACGCCCGTTACCGTCCATAATAATGGCGATATGCTGTGGAATCTTCTTCGGATCGAGTTCTTTCATTATCTCATTAAGTTTATTATTATCGGTTGTGATGCGATCGAATCGTATAAAACTCACCGTTTTTTGACCGCACTTTTATTGGGGCTGAATATAGCATAAGTTTGAAATGCTAGCTATATAATCTTGTTTTGCCTAGCTTAAAACGACGCAATCAATTTATGCGCCGCTACGCGCGCCGATTTATCCACCGCCAAAACATCTTCAACGGAAGAAATAGGCTGCGCGTTTATTTGTTCCACTACCCGTTGGTTTAATTTGGCAATATCGGTAAATTTAATCTGACGGTTCAAAAAGGCTTCCACCGCTACTTCATTGGCGGCATTCATTGCCGTCGTGGCATATTGTCCGGCGGCAAACGCATCAATCGCCAGTTTCAAACAAGGATAACGCCGATAATCAGGCTGCATAAAAGTTAAACCGCTTAATTGATAAAAATCCAGCGGCGCAACACCGGCAAAAATACGCTTCGGATAAGCCATGGTTTCCGCAATCGGCGTTCGCATATCGGGATTCCCCATTTGCGCAAGCACCGAACCGTCCGTATAACGCACCATCGAATGAATAATCGACTGCGGATGCACAATCACTTCCATTTCTTCTTCGGAAGCGTTAAACAACCAACGCGCCTCAATATATTCCAAACCTTTATTCATCATCGTTGCGGAATCTACGGAAATTTTTTTCCCCATCGACCAATTCGGATGCGCCACCGCCTGTTCCGGTGTAATGCTGTCAAACTCGCTTAAATCCGTATAACGAAACGGACCGCCCGAACCGGTCAGCACAATTTTACTGATCCCCAACTCGCGCAACGGACAAAAACCGATTTGTTGTTGGGCTTGCGGCGGTAAAGATTGAAAAATCGCATTGTGTTCACTGTCTACCGGCAGTAATTGCGCCTTGTTTTTACGCACTTCATCAATAAATAAACGTCCGCAGGTCACCAAACTTTCTTTATTCGCCAATAAAACCCGCTTTCCCGCCTGCACGGCGGATAGGGTCGGCAACAACCCCGCCGCACCGACAATCGCCGCCATGACTTGATCCGCATCCGGATGCGCCGCCAGTTCGCAAATGGCTTGTTGTCCGCTCAGCACCTTGGTTTTCAGCGAAAGTGCGGTCAATTTTTCGCGTAATTTTTTAGCCGCCGCTTCATCATCCAATGCGGCAAACTGCGGCTGAAATTGCACGCATTGCTCCGCCATCAAATCCACATTACGCCCGCCGACCAACGCAAAGGCTTTATATTGCTCGGGATTGTGTTCGATTACGGATAAAGTGCTTTTTCCGATAGACCCCGTTGAACCTAAAATAACGACATTTTTTATTTCTTGCATAATTTTGACCGCACTTTTGAATGAATACTTGCTAGGGAGTGTCCGCATTTAAACAACAAAAAACGCAGATTAATCTGCGTTTTCCATAACGTGGTTCAGCCACGACAAATCAATTAGAAATCCATCAATTCTTTTTCTTTATCGGCTAACACTTCGTCCACTTTTTTCACGAAACTGTCAGTGATTTTTTGGATTTCGTCCTGCGCTTTACGCTCTTCGTCTTCACTGATTTCTTTATCTTTTAACAACGCTTTGATTTTATCGTTGGCGTCACGACGAATGTTACGAACGGCCACTTTGCCCTGCTCGCCTTCGCCTTTTACGATTTTAATCAAATCACGACGACGCTCTTCCGTCAACGGCGGTAAAGGTACGCGAATCGTAGTGCCGGCGGAAGACGGATTCAAACCCAAATCGGAAGTCAAAATCGCTTTCTCCACCGCACTGATTAAAGAACGGTCAAATACGGTCACCGCTAACGTACGCGCATCTTCCGCCACCACGTTGGCTAATTGACGCAATGGTGTCGCCGAACCGTAATATTCCACTTGAATACCGTCTAACAGACTCGGCTGCGCACGACCGGTGCGGATTTTAGAAATATGGCTTTTTAAGGTTTCCAAGCTTTTTTCCATACGCTCTTGCGTATCTTTTTTAATTTGATTAATCATTGGTTGTTCCTTTCAACTAAAACAATAAAAACGGGAGGATTTTACCTAATTCTCCCGTTTTTTCCTAGTGTTAAATATTAAGAAATCGTCGTGCCTTCGTCAGTACCCAAAATAACATTGCGCAATGCGCCGGCTTTGCCCATATTGAACACTCGAATCGGCATACCGTGATCACGCGCCAGAGTGAAGGCGGCTAAATCCATTACTTGTAATTCTTTTTCAATCACTTCGGCAAACGTCAATTTATTATATAACACCGCATTCGGATTTTTTGCCGGATCGCAGTCATACACGCCGTCCACTTTAGTCGCTTTCAACACCACATCCGCTTCAATTTCGATACCGCGTAAACAAGCGGCGGAATCCGTCGTAAAGAACGGGCTTCCCGTACCGGCGGAGAAAATGACCACGCGTTTTTCACGTAACATTTTAATGGCCTCCGACCAGTTATAGGTATCGCAAATACCGTTTAGCTGAAACGCCGACATCAGTTTGGCGTTCACATCGGCGCGGTGTAACGCATCACGCATTGCCAATCCGTTCATCACCGTTGCCAACATTCCCATATGGTCGCCCACGACACGATTCATGCCCGCTTTCGCCAGTTTCGCTCCACGGAACAGATTTCCGCCGCCGAGCACAACGCCGACTTCCACTCCCATCGCAACTAATTCTTTAATTTCTAATGCCATTCTGTCTAAAATAGAAGGGTCGATACCAAAACCTTCATCACCTTGTAATGCTTCACCGCTCAATTTAAGTAGGATGCGTTTATAAATTGGTTTGCTCATTTTTTGCTCCTCAGTTTGCTCTTAATGGCTCCGGATATAAAATCCGCATTATTATAATGCAAGCGAACGTTGCAGGAAATACTGATAGAAGATCAATTTAAAATTCGGTAAAATCCGTGCCGACTTTTATTTTATTCTGTTGGGAAAGAAACCGTGTTAGCTAAACTGATTGATAAACATATTAAAAATCAACAAGTAAAACAACTTGTTGCAATGGTGATTGCCGTCACTTGTTTATATTTCGTCAGCAAATTCATGTTAATGGGATCGGGTTTTTATCCTCATCCCCAACTTAAAGATATTTTGTTAGTTGCGGTTTTAATTATTATTTTTAATTCCTCAAAGAAATTATTTTATTTTTTATTATTACCTTTTGTTATTATCCACGCGTTGTATGCTCCGGTCGGTTTGGTATTCGGTCCGCCTTCTTATCAATATATCGCGTCGGTATTCGCCACCGATTTGTTGGAAAGTAAAGAGTTTTTATCCCAGCTTCCGCTGAAAAATTATTTGGTGTCCGTTGCTATCGTAGCGTTGATTTTGCTGTTCCGCGCATATACGCAAAAATTTCATCTGCATTTCTACAAAAACAAAGTATTCCTGATTGTAACGACAGTGTTTGTTCTGTTTGATAATTCTCCGTTTAAATTTGTACAGGAAACTTACACCGCCGGTATGAAAGTCAAAAACGAGCTGGCTCGCCTAAACAATTTGACAATTGAAAGCGAATGGGGAACCTCCGCCTTAACTGAGGAGAAATACGACGATTATGTACTGATTATCGGCGAAAGCGGACGTAAAGACTATCATCATGCTTACGGCTATCCGTCGGAAAACACGCCTTTTATGAGTAGCGCTAACGGCGTCTTAATCGACGGACTCACTGCCGGCGGCACCAATACCATCGCCTCGTTAAAATTAATGCTCACCAAACCCGACACAAAAAACTGGGAAGGTAACTACGGGTTAAATTTGGTTGATTTAATTAAATCCGCCGGGATTAAAACCTATTGGTTGTCCAATCAAGGTTATCTGGGCGAATACGACACGCCGATTTCCGCCATCGCCAATAAAAGCGATGAAAAGATCTTCTTAAAATCCGGCGATTCATTAAATACCAATATCAGTGATTTTAAATTGCTGCCGAAATTCACTCAAATCATTGAACAACCGGCTGCCGGTAAACGTTTTATCGTAGTACATTTATATGCCTCCCATCCGATTACTTGCGATCGTTTAGATGACTATCCGAAAATGTTCAACGACGATACGCTGCCGAAGAAATATTTCAATGTGAATTGCTATGTTTCTTCCATAAAAAAAACCGATGAAGTGCTTAAGCGGATTTATCAAGAACTGGTAAAAAACAGCGAAAAAACCGACCGCACTTTCTCAATGGTTTACTTCTCCGACCACGGGTTGGCGCACCATATAGAAAACGACAATATTGTTATTCACAACAGCAGCGGCAAAAGCAAACGCCACTACGACATTCCGCTGTTTAAAATTTCCAGTGACGATACGGAACGCAAAGAATATCAAGTATTTAAATCCGGTTTAAATTTTACCGACGGCATCGCTAACTGGATTGGAATCCGCAACCCCAAACTCAATTCACAAGCGGATTTATTCAGCAATCAGGCGGATAAAGACGATTACGGACTAAGAGAAATCATTAATAAAATTGAAGCGGCAGATGATCCGGCAGTGGTAATTCCGCTAAAAGAATGAATAGATAAAGTGCGGTCGCTTTTTTACGAGTTTTGTCTCTCTTCGCATATGAGAACAATATAAAAGCAGGTTTAAAACCTGCTTTTTTATCTAACATGAATATTTCTCTGTTATTGTTTCTTCGCTGCAAAAGCGCCGCGTTTAGCCGTGCTTTTCTCATAAAACACACCGCCCACTTCGTCCGCATTAGTGCCGAAGAAACTGCCCTGTGTAGCAACCGCCGCACCTTCAGGGCTGTAGAAAGTAGTACCGCGAATCTTAGCATTAATGTCCATCACCTTAACTTTATTTTCAAGTAAGGTTGCATTCAATGTTTTTGTTGAGAAATTAGCATTAACATTGGCTTCTACATTAGTATTAACATTCTTGGCATCACTAATTACAGCCAATCCTTTATATACTGCGCTACCTGTTTGTGGCATATTCTCATACTGAGTATTATTACCCTGATAAAACGCCGTATAATCGCCCGTTCCGGCTCTTAAAACACCAAAGCGGGTATTCGCATAGCCATTTACCATGCCATTATGTGAGGCATTAGCAATATTATGCCAAGTGCCGTTACCGGTTACATGATGTATTGGAATATCAACACCGTCAACAGATAACCATTGGGTTGCCGGTTGTATTTGTTGGATTTTCGTCGTAACGCCCGCTAAATCGTTTACTAAAGAATAATCGAAGTAATAATGACTCTCCGTTCCTTCGTTGCCAAAAAGCTGCACCCAATAATAACCATACTCACTACCCGGAACATATACAATACCGACACCTATTTTCTGATAATGCGGCGTTATTATATTCGCATAGTGTCCTGGGCTGTTACGCCATTGCAATACTGTTGCACTAGCATTAGTCTCTCCGGCTGCAATATTCTCACCTGCATTTACTTCAGATATTACTTTTAAATTACTATCCGGAAGTGTATGCTCAAAACGTCCAACAATTTCTTCGGCGCGACGTTGGGCATATGCAGATAGTTTTTCATCATAGACTAATGGTGACAAACCTTTTTCTGCACGTAATTTATTAGTATTTTCTATCACTTGATTTATTTGTGGCGCCAGCTCTTTAGCAATAGGTCTCACTCTATATTTATCAGCTTGGTCAAGCGTCGGTTTAGGAGGTGATATTACATTATTACCTGTATTAGGCGTTGAAGGTGTTGGTGTAGAAGAAGGAGTTCCAGTAGTTGTTGACTGTGAACCATTTCCCGCTTCTGTTGCAGGAAGCGTAGGTGCGGGAGTTGTAGTATTTCCTGTAGTTACAGACGAAGACTCCGGTAGAGTAGGGGCTGGTGTCGATGTCGTCGTATTTCCTGGAGTTACGGTCGCAGATTCAGGTAAAGTAGGGGCCGGCGTGGCATTATTACCTGTAGTAATTGTTGTTGTTTCCGATACGGTAGAAGATGCAGATTCAGTTACAGTCGAACCGCCGCCTCCACTGCTACATGCTGCCAAGATCAATGCAAGACTACTTAATAGAAATCGAGACGATTTTTTGTTCATGAAATAACTCCTCCAAAATAATATAAATAACATCCGAGTGAGAATATTAAGCTCTCACTTGGCCAGTAATATAGCATAAACAAAAAGCAAGCGCCACGGCTTGCTTTTCTTTAATCAATTCTTAATTACGCTTTTGACATTGCGGCTACTTCAGCGGCGAAATCGGTTTCGACTTTTTCGATACCTTCACCCACTTCAAAGCGCACGAAACCGCTTACCGTCGCACCGTTTGCTTTTAAGAAGTCACCTACGGATTGAGCCGGATCCATGACAAACGGTTGACCGGTTAATGAAACTTCACCGGTGAATTTCTTCATACGACCTTCAACCATTTTCTCCGCGATTTCACGCGGCTTACCTGATTGCATTGCGATATCCACTTGAATTTCACGTTCGTGAGCAACGACTTCAGCCGGAACATCTTCAGGGTTTACATAATCCGGACGGCTTGCCGCAACGTGCATTGCCACTTTTTTCAATAATTCGTCATCTGCTTTACCGGCAACCAACACACCGATTTTTGCACCGTGTAAATAGGAACCTACAACATCACCGGTGATTGAAGCCACACGACGAATATTCATGTTTTCACCAATTTTAGCTACTAATGCTGCACGCTGTTCTTCAAATTGTGCTTGTAATGCTTCAATTGTAACGCCTTTGTTTGCTAGTGCGTAATCGGCTACTGCGTTTGCCAAGCCTAAGAAACCTGCGTCTTTCGCTACGAAGTCGGTTTCGCAGTTCATTTCAACAAGTACGCCGTAACCGTTATCCACGCGAGCCAAAATGACACCTTCGGCAGCAACGCGACCTGCTTTTTTCGCCGCTTTTGCTTGACCGGATTTACGCATATTGTCGATTGCCAATTCGATATCGCCGTTCGCTTCAACTAACGCTTTTTTACATTCCATCATACCGGCACCGGTACGTTCACGAAGTTCTTTAACTAAAGATGCTGTGATTTCAGCCATTTTCAAAATCCTCTGTTATCTTTTGATTGAATGCGGTTTTAATCAAAAAATCGACCGCACTTTTAGAAATAAAAAGCAAGGAACCGTTAAGCCCCTTGCCAGTTAATTAATCCTATGATTAATAAGGGCTTGCGCCGCTCTCATCAAAACCCGAGCTTGAATTATTCCGCTACTTGTTCTTCAACAAACGTTTCTTCAGCTACTGCATTGCCGCCGCGACCTTCTTTTACTGCCGCTGCCGCCGCTGATAAATATAACTGAATCGCACGGGTTGCGTCGTCGTTACCCGGAATGATGTAATCAACACCGTCCGGCGTAGAATTAGTATCAACCACTGCAAATACAGGAATACCTAAATTGTTTGCTTCTTTGATCGCGATATGTTCGTGATCCGCTGCGATAACGAATAAGGCATCCGGAAGACCGGCCATCTCTTTGATACCGCCAAGACTTAACTCAAGTTTTTCCATATCGCGGGTACGATCTAAGGCTTCTTTCTTGGTTAATTTATCGAAAGTACCGTCTTGAGATTGGGTTTCCAAATCTTTTAAACGTTTGATTGATTGACGAACTGTTTTCCAGTTAGTCAACATACCGCCTAACCAACGATGATTTACATAATACTGTTGACAATCTAATGCGGCAGCTTGAACTGCTTCAGACGCGGCGCGTTTGGTACCGACAAAAAGAATTTTACCGTTATTGCCGGCAATACGGGTTAATTCCGCTAACGCTTCGTTAAATAACGGGAGGGTTTTTTCCAAATTGATGATGTGAACGCCGTTACGCGCACCGAAAATGAACGGTTTCATTTTTGGATTCCAGTAACGTGTTTGGTGACCGAAGTGAACGCCTGCGTTGATCATTTCGCGCATTGAAACTTGTGCCATAATATTTTTCCTTTTAATTGGGGTTGTGCCTCCACATATCAAGCAAATCGACCGTTTGGCACCCCGATTTACCCTGAAGATATGTGTGTGTTATTAAAAATTTAAGTTCATCATTTTGTGAAGACAAAATAACGGTGCGTTTTATACCATAAAGTGCGGTCAAAAACCAGCGAATTTTTACAACGCAAACAAAAACGCCCGCAACAAAGCGGGCATTTAAAATCAGCTGATTCTTATTCTTGAACCTGACGAATAAATTCTTCGTTCACTTCGATTTTGGCTCTTGCGCGCAAGGATTTCAGCAAATTGTTTTGCAGATTAATCCGTTCGGCTTGCGCAATTTGCATATCCAATTGGGCACGTTCCTGCTCCGTCGGTTTGCCTTCCGTTACCGAATCCAAAGCAACTATGACGATATCGCCGTTATCCGCTTTAGCCGAATGATAAAGAGTTTTACCTTGCTCGGGTTTTGCCATTGAAAAAATCACATTGTTCAGTGCAGGATCAAGATTTTCCGCATAGACCAATGTCTGTTCTTTACCGAAATCAATATGCTGCGGACGTTCCAAATTATTATTCAACGCTTTCACCAGTTCTTCAGCTTGTGCCAAAACGGCTTTCTCCGCTTTTTGACGTTTCAAATCCCCTTCAATACCGGCTTTTGCTTCTTCCAAACTTTTTGTTCCTTCCGCTTTATGATCAACCACGCGCACCACAATCGAATGTTGTTCGCCCACATTCATCGGTTCGGAATTTACTCCACCTTGCGCAACATCAGAATCAAATACCGCGCTAATTACCGCCGGGAAATTCAACTCCGCCGGAACGCTGGTGCGGGAAAAATAACCGGATTCCTGAATTTTCAAATCCGCTACTTTAGCCGCAGCCTGCAATGAAGATTGATCTTCAAACGCTTTTTCCGCTATTTGTTTTTCGACGGAATAGAATCGGCTGTTTAACAAATCACTGCGGATTTGATTGGCAATCTGCTCTTTCACTGCGCTTAACGGTAATTCCGCCGCCTCTTTACGCTCTTCCACTTTAATAATATGGAAACCGTTATCCACCTTAACCGGTTGGCTGTATTGTCCCACTTCCAGCGCCAATGCCGCATTTTCAAAAGCCGGCGGCACGTCACCGGCGTTCAACCAACCCAAATCACCGCCTTTCGCCGCAGAAAGTTTATCCAATGATTTGCTCTTCGCCAATTCGGCAAAATCCGTTCCGCCCTGCAACGCCTGATAGGCATCTAGCGCATCGGTTTCGTTGGCAAATTGAATATGCGCCAAACGTTGTTGGCTTTTCGCCATAAACTGTGACTTATTATCCTGATAATATTGGGCAATTTCCACATCGGTCACATTGACGGATTTTTCCACATCCGCCGCCGTTAAATCCAGATATTGCACTTTAACGGTTTCCGGCACTAAAAAGGCGGTTTTATTGTTATTGTAAAAATCCTGAATTTCCTGCTCCGTGACGGTTTGTTTAGCCAACTCATCCGCTAACGGCAGAGTCGCCAAACGTACTTTACGTTGTTGGAAAAATAATTTTACAAATTCATCCTGTTGGGCGGGAACGGAAAACTCCGTATCGCCAAAACCCGCTTGTAACTGTTCAAGACGCAAACCTTCGCGCACATATTCCGCATAATTATCCGCCGTCATATTATTTTGACGTAATAATTGCTGATACGCGCCGTTATCAAATTTACCGTTCACCTGAAAAATCGGACTGGAGACGATTTCCTGTTTCACCCGTTCATCACTTACAGCTAAATTTAATTCGGAAGCGTATTGACGCAATAATTCTTGATCAATTAAACGGTTTAATACGCTGGTACGCAATCCGTTGGTAAATTCCGGCGTATCCGCCACGGCGGCAAATTGCGCACCTAATTGTTGGCTTAAACGCTGATATTCATTGTTATATTGTTGTTGGAAAAGCTGCTGTGAAATTTCCTCACCGTTTATTTTCACCGCCGATGTATCCGTGCGGGTCATCACATAACCCGCCACGCCGCTCAATACGAACGAAACCGCCACCAACACCAGCACGCTTTTCCACAGCACAGTGTTTGAGGCTTCCTTAAGTCTTTCCATTAACATTGTGAAATAATCCTATGTTTATTAAACGAAATAAAAAAGTTTTCGAATTATAATCGAAAGTCACTGAATTGGCACGAATAAAATAAGCCAAATCCTAAATGATTCGGCTTATCTTATAAACGCTGAAAAAACACTGATTTTTTCGACCGCACTTTATGTTAATTCACCGTGCTTGGCGCTCTGCCCGTTGATTTTCTTGCACGCGGCGTTTTATTGCTTTTGACCGGTGAGAGTTTAACGAACTCAACGCCTTCCGGTGGATTTTCCAACGCAATCGTCAGCACTTCGTCAATGGTTTCCACTGCATGAATGGTTAAATGCTGTTTCGCATTATCCGGAATTTCTTCCAAATCTTTCACGTTTTCCTTCGGAATAATCACGGTTTTAATACCGCCGCGATGGGCTGCTAAGAGTTTTTCCTTCACACCGCCGATCGGCAATACTTTACCGCGCAGGCTGATTTCACCGGTCATTGCCACTTCCGATTTCACCGGATTACCGGTTAAACAAGATACCAATGCCGTACACATAGCGATCCCCGCACTCGGACCGTCTTTCGGCGTCGCACCGTCCGGAACGTGAATATGAATATCGCGTTTTTCATGAAAATCCGAGATGATACCCAATTTTTCCGCACGCGAACGTACTACTGTCATTGCCGCTTGAATGGATTCTTTCATCACATCACCGAGCGACCCCGTATAAGTTAGTTTGCCTTTGCCCGGCACGGAAGCGGTTTCGATAGTGAGCAAATCGCCCCCCACCTCCGTCCACGCCAAACCGGTCACCTCACCGACGCGATTTTGCGTATCCGCGCGACCGAATTCAAAGCGTCTGACACCTAAGAAATCGTGTAAATTTTTCGCATTCGCCGTAATGGATTTCAATTTTTTATCCAACAACAGGTTTTTCACCGCTTTACGGCAAATTTTCGAAATTTCACGTTCAAGGCTACGCACACCTGCTTCGCGGGTGTAATAGCGGATAATGTCGATAATCGCGCTGTCTTCAATCACCAATTCGTCAGCTTTCAAACCGTTGCGTTCCATTTGTTTCGCCACCAAGTGACGTTTGGCGATATTCAGCTTTTCATCTTCCGTATAACCCGACAAACGAATCACTTCCATACGATCCAATAACGGCCCCGGAATGTGCATTGAGTTGGAGGTTGCCACAAACATCACATCGGACAAATCGTAATCCACTTCCAAATAATGATCGTTAAATTTGGAATTTTGTTCCGGATCAAGCACTTCCAATAATGCGGAAGCCGGATCGCCGCGCATATCGGAGGACATTTTGTCAATTTCATCCAATAAGAACAGCGGGTTTTTCACCCCGACCTTCGCCATTTTCTGAATCAGCTTACCCGGCAACGAACCGATATAGGTTTTACGATGCCCGCGGATCTCCGCTTCATCACGCACGCCGCCTAATGCCATGCGTACATATTTACGTCCCGTTGCATTAGCGATAGATTGCCCCAATGAGGTTTTACCCACACCCGGAGGACCGACCAAACACAAAATCGGGCCTTTCAGCTGATTTAAACGGCTTTGCACCGCCAAATATTCCAAGATACGTTCTTTCACGCGTTCCAAACCGTAGTGATCCGCATCCAAAATTTCCTGCGCTTTGGCGATGTCTTTTTTCACTTTGGTACGCTTATACCAAGGCACTTGCAACATCCAATCCACATAACTGCGTACGACCGTGGCTTCCGCCGACATTGCCGGCATCATTTTTAATTTGTGTAACTCCGCCTCGACTTTTTCTCTTGCCTCCGTCGGCAGTCTGGCTTCTTCCAGTTTCTGACGCAACTGCTCGATTTCATCTACGCCGCCGTGTTCATTATCACCCAGTTCTTTTTGAATGGCTTTGATTTGCTCGTTCAGATAATAATCGCGTTGGCTTTTTTCCATTTGCTTTTTCACCCGCCCGCGAATACGTTTTTCCACTTGCAACAAATCCGTTTCGCTTTCCATCAAACCGAGCAAATATTCCAAACGATCCTGCACGTTGGCGCGCTCCAACGCTTCCTGTTTATGGCGTACCGCCACCGGTAAATGCGCCGCCAACGTATCGCTTAAACGATCCGCTTCGCTAATACCGGCTAACGCGTTGCTGACTTCCGGTTGGATTTTTTTATTCTGTTTCGCATAGTTTTCAAATTCCGCCAATGCCGCATTGCGTACGACTTCCAATTCTTTCTCATCGCCGAAGGTGGTTTCAATCGGCGATACGGTTGCGGAGAAAAATTCGTTATCGGTTAATTTTAAAATCTGCGCGCGTTGTTGCCCTTCCACCAACACTTTTACCGTACCGTCCGGCAGTTTTAACAATTGAATAATGTTGACGATGGTTCCCACGTCATACACATCATTGATGGTCGGTTCTTCCAAATCCGCCTGTTTTTGCGCTACTAATAATAACTGTTTACCCGTTTCCATCGCTTCATCCAAGCTACGGATGGATTTAGCGCGACCGACAAATAACGGCATTACCATATAAGGAAACACGACGACGTCGCGTAAAGGTAAAACCGGAATTTCCCGTTGTTGAATTCGTTTTGCGTTCATAACTTATACTCTTATCTTTAATTAAGGATTATTGGCATATATGGGGGCGGAATTAACCAGTTCAAGCTGAAATATAAAAGTGCGGTCAGTTTTTTAAGCGTTTTTTCACTTAGGTTAACCTAACCGCACCGCATTCCTGCTATTCAGCCTTTAATAACGGAAAGCGCATAAAAAACGGCGCTAAAAACGACCGCACTTTTATGCCGATTTATATTCCAATGTCGGCGATTGATGCTCCGTGATCACGGCTTCGTCCACGATGACTTTCGCCAAATTCTCTAAAGAAGGCAAATCGTACATGGTATCCAATAAGGCGCTTTCTACAATGGAACGCAAACCGCGCGCACCGGTTTTACGCGCCAAAGCTTTTTTCGCCATTGCCTGTAAAGCCGCCTCGGTGAATTCCAATTCCACTTCTTCCAAACCAAATAGGGCTTGATATTGTTTGGTTAAGGCGTTTTTCGGTTCGGTCAAAATTTGAATCAACGCAGCTTCATCCAATTCGCTTAACGGTGCCACCACCGGCAAACGCCCGATAAATTCAGGGATCAACCCGTATTTCACCAAGTCTTCGGTTTCGATTTGTTTGAACAAATCGCTTAAACTCAGTTCGTCTTGTTCGCCTTTTACTTCCGCATCAAAACCGATACCGCTGCCTACATGAATCCGTTTCTGCACAATTTTATCCAAGCCGGCAAAAGCGCCGCCGCAGATAAACAAAATTTTCGAGGTATCCACGCGCAGCATTTCCTGTTGCGGATGTTTGCGTCCGCCTTGCGGAGGAACCGCCGCCACCGTACCTTCGATCAGTTTCAACAATGCCTGCTGTACGCCTTCGCCCGATACGTCACGGGTAATGGACGGATTTTCCGATTTACGGGTGATTTTATCGATTTCGTCGATATAAATAATCCCTTGTTCCGCTTTTGCCGTATCGTATTCACAGTTTTGCAGCAAGCGTTGGATGACATTTTCAACGTCTTCGCCCACATAACCGGCTTCCGTCAAGGTTGTTGCGTCCGCCATGGCAAAAGGCACGTTCAGCATACGCGCCATCGTTTCCGCCAACAAAGTTTTACCGCTGCCGGTCGGACCGATAAGCAGAATATTACTCTTACCCAATTCCACATCATCGGTTTTATGCGCCGAACGCATCCGTTTGTAATGGTTATAAACCGCTACCGCCAACACTTTTTTGGCATAATCCTGCCCGATGACATAATCGTCCAAATGTGCGCGAATTTCATGGGGCGTCGGCAGCTTCTCTTCGATTTCAGGCGCTTGCTCTTGCGTATCTTCTTGTTTTTCTTCCTGTAACAAAGTGTGGCAAAGTTCGATACAATCGCCGCAAATATAACCTGAAACGCCGGCGATTAATTTACCGACTTCGTCTTGCTGTTTACCGCAAAACGAACAACTTGTTTCCGTCTCTTTTGTCATGTTGTTATTTCCGTCTTAATTCTCGGCAGCCCGATTAACGTTTCACTAATACGTTATCGACCAAACCGTAAAGTTTCGCTTCTTCCGCCGACATAAAATTATCGCGATCCGTATCACGTTCGATTTTATCAATAGGTTGTCCGGTATGAAACGCCAAACGTTCGTTTAACGTGGCTCTGATTTTCAAAATTTCCTGCGCATGAATTTGAATATCCGATGCCTGTCCGCGGAAACCGCCCAACGGCTGATGAATCATCACTCTTGCATTCGGCAGCGCCGCACGTTTACCCGGTGCGCCGCCCGCCAATAAAAATGCCCCCATAGAACAAGCCTGCCCGATACATAACGTGCGCACATCGGGTTTGATAAATTGCATGGTATCGTAAATCGCCAATCCTGCCGTCACCGATCCGCCCGGTGAGTTAATATAAATATTGATATCTTTATCCGGATTTTCCGATTCTAAAAACAATAACTGGGCGACAATCAAGTTCGCCATACGATCTTCGACTTCTCCGCTTAAAAAAATCACGCGTTCTTTCAGTAAGCGTGAGTAAATGTCATAAGAGCGTTCACCTTTCGAGGTTTGCTCCACAACCATAGGAATAACCGACATATTTACCTCTAAAATTAAATTCCGATATGTTTCATTACCGTCCGATTAGAAAAAACTCGGACACAAATCTGCGCTATTCTACCTAAAAATGCAATAAAAAGGAAAAGTGCGGTTAATTTTATATGAGAATTAATTGAAGGCATAACCTTTAAAAATAACAAAGCTATTCCGAGTGCATCTTCGGAATAGCTTATGAACATTTACAATAACAGATATTGAGAGTTAGCGAATCACTACTTCTGCAACAGCAACGCCCACCAAACAAGCGACTACTACGCCAATTAATCCCGGCATCATAAAGCTGTGGTTGAAGTAATATTTACCGATCTTAGTCGTGCCTGTTACGTCAAAGTTTACGGTAGCAATATCAGACGGATAATTAGGAATGAAAAAGTAAGCATAAGTTGCAGGCATTAAACCGACTAATAACGGAGCTGGTAAACCTAAGCCTATCCCTACCGGTAACATCATTACCGCCGTTGCCGCTTGACTGTTAATCACTACGGATACCGCAAATAACGCTAACGCAAATGTCCACGGATAAGTATTTACCATCTCGGTAATACCTGCTTTAAATTGTGGCATTGCGTATTGGAAATAGGTGTCACTCATCCATGCGATACCAAAAATTGCAATGGCCGCCACCATGCCTGATTTGAATACTACACCATTCGGCACGATTTGCGGGTTAGTTTTGGTTAACAACAGGATAATACCGCCAAAGCACAACATCATCATTTGGATAATTAATGACATTGAAATCGGTTTCGGCGCTTTACCATTAACAACTTCACCTACAGTGCGGATTTCAGGCAACATTGCAATAACTACAATAACCACTAAAGATAGCAAGAATAAATAAACGGACTGTTTTGCTGCCGGCGGTAATTCTTCGTTTAATGTTGTACTGGTTGTACTTAAAATACGCTCACGCCAAATAGGATCCTGTAAACGACGTTGATATTCGCGATCGTCTTCCAATTCTCTACCACGACGCATGCTATATAAAGACAGCACGATAGTACCGGCAAGAGTAGCAGGAACCGTTACGCTAACAATATCCAATAAGCTTATATGCTCAAATCCCGGTAACTCAATAATTTTACCTAGATAGAATACTACCGCCGCAGATAACGGACTTGATGTGATTGCCAATTGAGACGCCACCGAAGCTGCTGCCATCGGTCGCTCTGGGCGGATTTTATTTTTTAATGCCACGTCACCGATAATCGGCATAATAGAATAAACCGAATGCCCCGTACCTAGCATAAAAGTCATTAAATATGTAACTAAAGGCGCAAGTAATGTGACCCGTTTCGGATTACTACGCAATACGCGTTCCGCTACTTGCAACATAAATTTTAAACCACCAGCGGCCTCTAAAACAGACGCACAGGTAACAACTGCTAGAATAATTAACATTACGTCAACCGGTGCTTTACCTACCGGCATACGGAAAATAAATACTTCAATCGCCAAACCGATACCGGACACAACTCCCAAACCGATACCGCCATAACGGCTTCCCACATAGAGCATCAAAAGGAGAAAAAGAAATTCTAAATAAAGCATAAAAAACACCTCGAAATAGTTAAATTAAGTATGGTACTAATCATACTCAATTTATGAAAATCTACAACAACAAGAATAACAAGTTGGATAAATTTTCAAATATTTTTGATAAAAACTTTATCTAAATCAAAAAATGTAAAAATGAATAATCCGCAATTTAGTGTTTCGCGCAGATTTGTACGGATAAATCCGCCAGCATATCCCACACATCGGCACTAAAATCCTGCTTAACGGCGCGTTCCAATTGGGCGAGTTGTTGTAAAATGAGATATAACTTTCGATAGGTTAAACGTTGGAAAGCCTGCGTAAAGAACGGGCGACGGTTTTGCCACACTTTCAATCGGTCAAATCCCTCACGCAGCTGCGATAACGGTAAAGCTTGATCCAAGTCCGTCAACCGTTGTTGAGGTTTAGATAATTCAAGTAACACTAGCAATTCACGCTGTAACGTGCGCAATAAAATGACCGGTTGCATTTCCTCCGCTTGTAACCCTTGCAGAATACGTCTTGCACGGCTCTCTTTGCCCTCCAACAGAGCGTCAATCCATTGAAAGGGCGTAAAAACGGAAGCTTGTTCCACGACGGACTTCACTCTGGCGAAAGTCAACTTATTATCGGGATATAACAAAGCAAGCAGTTGTAAACTTTGTTTTAACGCCAACAGATTATTTTCATAACTGTAACAAAGCAGCTGCACCGCTTCCTGTCCGATATTTAATCCCATTGCTTTTGCACGATTCAACACCCAACGCGGCAGTTGTTCCGTATTCGGCGTTTGACAGTTCACTAACGGAATATGCGGTTCATATTGCTCCGCCCGCTTAAACCATTCCTGCTTCTCCATCGGTTTGGTTAGCTTGGGCAGTTGTAAAATAAGCAATACATCGGCATTCAGCAAGGAAATCAATTCGGACAGATTATTGTGTAAAAGTGCGGTCGGATTTTCAGGTAAATTAAGAATAAGGATTTGCTTATTGAAGAAAAGTCCGATGGATTGGCAACGTTCGAACAAATCATTCCAATCCGTCGAATTATCCGCCTGCACCTCAAATTTTTCATCAAAACCCTGTGCGACGGCAGTTTGTATGATTAAATCACGACTTTCACTGAGCAACAGCGGATCCTGTCCAAGTAAATAATAAATACCGGACAGGTTATTTTTAAGTGAAACTGCCAGTTGCTCAGGAAAAATGCGATTCATTATTTATGTTCGGTTTGATACTGCAACGCTACCATTTTACTAATCAATTGTCGGGCTGCCTGTTCATTCATATCCTTCATAATGACTTCTTTTTCCGCAGATTTCGCTAGTGCCGCGCGAGAGTTATCAAAGAAAGTGCGGTTAACTTTTGCCGTAATCGGAAATGTTTTTTGATTCGGCAGGCGGATTGAGGCTTCCACTTCAAGAATCAGGATTTTTTCCGCTTCACGTCCTTGTTTAAACACGGATGCCACTTGATCGCTCGTTGCGACTTTATTCAGACGTAAAACCGGCACGCCGGCTTTTGCCTCTACTAAATTCACATTATTCAGTTGCAACTGTCTGCGCATCGCCATAGACATATCGCTGTAAGGATCCCTACTTTCAAAAGTCAGTGTTTGTAACTCCTGCGGAATTAATGCTCCGTTTTGGAATTGAAAACCACAAGCTGAGAGCAACAACGCCGCTGCGGCTAAGATCGTTTTTTTAAACATACCCTTCCCTTCTTTTCAATTAGGATAAAACAAATTCATTTAAATCTAATTACTTTGCAACAAAACTCAGCAGCTTACCCGGCACATAAATCACTTTTTGGATTTCGCTTCCTTGTAAGAATTTCTGAACATTTTCATCCGCGAGAGCCACTTGTTTAATCGCGTCTTCCGCCATATCCGCCGGCACGGTAATTTTAGCACGGACTTTGCCGTTGACTTGCACTACCACTAATTTTTCATCATCAATCATCGCTTGTTCTTCGGCTTTCACCCAAGGCGCATAATCAATCGCCTCTTGATTGCCTAACTCTTTCCAAAGTTGGAAACAAATATGCGGCGTAATCGGATACAGCATACGCACGACGGCGTTTAAGGCTTCCGCCATCACGGCGCGATCCTGTTCATCTTGTAACGGCGCTCGAGTTAATTTGTTCATGAGCTCCATCACCGCAGCAATCGCCGTATTAAAGGTTTGACGACGACCGATGTCATCACTGACTTTAGCGATGGTTTTATGAACATCACGGCGCAAAGCTTTTTGTGATGCAGAAAGTGCGGTCGGATTTACGGCAGTTTTAGTCGGATTTTTATTATATTCAAACACCAAATTCCACAGACGACCTAAGAAACGTTTCGCGCCTTCTACACCGGACTCTTGCCACTCTAACGTCATTTCCGCCGGTGAAGCGAACATCATAAACAGACGCACTGTATCCGCGCCGTATTTTTCCACCATTTCCTGCGGATCAATACCATTGTTTTTCGATTTGGACATTTTGGTCATACCGCTGTGCACCAGTTCGTGTCCTTCATCATCCACCGCTTTGACAATGCGACCTTTATCATCACGTTGTACGTTGACTTTAGTCGGCGATACCCAAATGCGCTCGTTGGTCGGGCTGATATAATAGAACGCATCCGCTAGCACCATACCTTGACATAACAGTTTTTTAGTCGGCTCGTCAGAAGCCAATAACCCCGCATCGCGCAACAATTTATGGAAGAAACGGAAATACAATAAGTGCATGGTTGCGTGTTCGATTCCGCCGATATATTGATCTACCGGTAACCAGTAATCGGCCTCTTCGCTATCCAGCATACCTTGTTGATATTGCGGACAAGTATAACGGGCATAATACCAAGAGGATTCCATAAAGGTATCGAATGTATCGGTTTCTTTTAACGCAGGCTGACCGTTATAGGTGGTTTTTGCCCATTCGGGATCCGCTTTAATCGGGCTTTTCACGCCGTCCATCACTACATCTTCAGGTAAAATTACCGGTAAATCCTGTAACGGAGTCGGCACTACGTCGCCGTTCGGCAGCGTCAACATCGGGATCGGCGCGCCCCAATAACGCTGACGGGAAACCCCCCAATCGCGTAAACGGTAATTGACTTGACGCTTACCTACGCCCATTTTTTCCAATTTATCCGCAATGCCGTTAAACGCCGCATTAAAATCCAATCCGTTAAATTCGTCGGAATTAATGTTTACGCCGTATTCCGTGTAAGCTTGCGCGGAAAGATCCAATTCACTGCCGTCCGCAGGCGCAATCACCGGCAGTAACGGCAAACCGTATTTACAAGCAAACTCATAGTCGCGCTGATCATGCGCAGGCACCGCCATCACCGCACCGGTTCCGTAATGCATCAGGACAAAATTCGCCACCCAAATCGGCACAGGTTTACCCGTAATCGGATGCACGGCGTTAATGCCCGTCGCCATCCCTTTCTTTTCCATCGTAGCAAGTTCGGCTTCCGCCACTTTGGTATTTTTACATTCCTGAATAAATGTACTCAATTCGGCATTATTTTTTGCCGCCTTTTCCGCTAAAGGGTGTCCAGCCGCCACGGCGATATAAGATACGCCGTAAAATGTATCCGGGCGGGTGGTATAAACCGATACGGTATCATCGCTGTTTTCGATCTTAAAGGTGATCTCCACCCCTTCCGAACGACCGATCCAGTTACGTTGCATGGTTTTTACCGTTTCCGGCCATTCCGGCAACTGATCCAATCCGTCTAACAACTGTTCGGCATAATCAGTGATTTTAATAAACCATTGCGGAATTTCTTTCTGTTCTACCGGCGTATCGCAGCGCCAGCAACAACCTTCGTGTACCTGCTCGTTCGCCAACACGGTTTCATCGTTCGGACACCAGTTCACGGTCGATGTTTTCTTATACACCAGCCCTTTTTTATATAATTCGGTGAAAAACCATTGTTCCCATTTGTAATATTCAGGTTTGCAGGTAGCGATTTCGCGCTCCCAATCGTAACCGAAACCCAGCATCTTGAGCTGGTTTTTCATGTATTCGATATTATCGTAAGTCCAAGGCGCCGGTGCCGTTTTATTTTTAACCGCCGCACCTTCCGCCGGTAAACCGAAGGCATCCCACCCGATCGGTTGTAATACGTTTTTACCGTTCATGCGCTGATAACGGGAAACGACGTCACCGATGGTGTAATTGCGCACGTGTCCCATATGTAAACGCCCTGACGGGTACGGGAACATGGAAAGACAATAATATTTTTCCTTACTCGGATCTTTCACCGCTTTAAATGTTTGATTGTCCTGCCAATATTTTTGTACTTCGGGCTCGATTAAATCAGGACGGTATTGTTCTTGCATAGTATTACCTTTAAAAAAATTATCTTAAAAACGACCGCACTTTTGCGGCTTAAAGTAATGTCGGAAAATGTGGTATAGAATAGCTCAAAACGGCTTGAAATAACAGAATTTTATTGATACTGAAGGCTACTTCAAGAAAAAGGTTCATTCAACGCATTCATAAACACTCTTAACATAACTCATCAATTTTTTAGTGTTAAACACGATAAAACCTCACACTTACAAGATAAAAAACCTAAAAACCGAACAAAAACAGCATTAAACTGGTATGACCAGTAAATTTCTTATTTTGCAACACGAAATATTTATATTTATAATGTTTAAGAATTAAAACAAGACATAATCTAACAGAGTGTTATTAAAGTGAATACAAATAACTATTTTAACGCATTGGGGCAAATTGCTTGGTTGTGGTCTCAGTCACCATTGCATAAAGATTGGTCGACATCCTTACTGGCTCGTAATGTCATACCCGCAATACATCATGGTCAATATGTCATTTTAATTCAAAACGACTATCCGATAGCTTACTGTAGTTGGGCGAATTTAAATTTAGAAAATGAAGCCAAATATATTCAAGATGTGACGTCCTTGACATTAGAGGATTGGAATTCCGGTGATAGAAAATGGTTTATAGACTGGGTTACGCCGTTTGGCGACACGCCTTTATTAT
>JBHBXR010000023.1:0-3831 GCA_041795785.1 Mesocricetibacter sp. | reverse complement strand
CGCGTTCGACAAATTCTTAAAAGGCGATCAAAATGCCTTAAGCGACGAACAAAAGCGTGGTTATGAACTGTTCAAATCCGCCAAATGCGATACTTGCCATACCGGTATTGCCATGGGCGGCCGCTCATACGAATACATGGGCTTATACGGCGATTACTTTAAAGATCGCGGCGGAAACATCACAGAGGCGGATCACGGACGTTTTGCCCAAACCAAAGATCCGTACGATATGCATCGCTTTAAAGTACCGACGTTACGTAACGTGGCATTAACCGCACCTTATATGCATGACGGCACAATCACCAGCCTGAAAGAAGCCGTACGCATTATGGGTAAATACCAAAGTAACGTCACCTTCAGCGATAAAGAATTGTCTGAATTAACGTCATTCTTAGAAGCGCTGACCGGCGAATATAAAGGCAAATTATTAACCTCGGAAACAAAGTAAACCTCAACAATCCGCACGGCTCACTGTCCGTGCGGACTCATTTTATCCTCCCCCCTCCTCACAGGTGATTTTTACTTTATAATTCACACTACATTAAACAAGCGGTCAGTTCCGTCAAAAATATTACAAATTATCTGAGGTCTGCGATGAAAAACCTATTTACCACAATCCTATCCTTCTTTAATAAATTCGATATAACCCGAGGTGACATCCACTATTCTTGGAAAAACAACACGAGAGTCAGTTTGGAAGGTGATACGGTTATCAGAGAGACGGACGATGACAGCCAGCATTTCGATTTGAATACGCTGCAATATATTTATCTTTATCGCAACGAAAGTGAGGCGCTCGCCGATATACTTTATTTGTGCTTAAATGAAGAGATGTTTATCCACTCGGCTTCCGAAGGTTTCGCCAACGTGTATCGGACGCTTTCCGGGCGACTCGGCTTTGACGATAGCGTATTTTTTACCTGCCTCAACAATAAAAAGCCGATTAAACTGGTACTATGGCGGAAAAAACAGCAAACCAACTACACCCTCTTAAACGGGCATGACGATTACGCACTCGGATTTGAAATTCAAGCGCCGCAAAAACAGTTTATCCGTTGGGGAGTCACCTATGAAGAGCTCGCCCGTAACCCGCATTTGCAATTCGACAATGATCCGTATCGAACCGCAACGTTTACCTATCCCGTTCGTTTCGGTAATCTTTTGTTGAACGGCTTAACCCACCGCTTTAATTGGCCGCATCAAGACGCCCCGATTACCTGCCTGATCGGCTACTGCTACCACGATTCTTTAACGGACATCAGCTATCAGCAAATAAAGCATGAATTAATGCGCTCCGCCTCGTCATTTACCCTAATTGAAGAAGAAAACGCGCCGTTCATTGAAGGTACGTTCTATTTTGACGACATCGCACTGGAAATCACCTATTTTTACGGCTCCCAACTCTCCGCCGAACGCGGTTATACCTTGTTTAAAGCGATGAACCGGCGCGGCTTTGACAACATCACTGCATAACCCTCAATTTGTTATCCGGTATTTCATAATAAATTTCAAACCGTTAGATTGTTTTCATACAAACTAAAACTCGCTAAAAACCGACCGCACTTTACTTTATCGGCGAAACTAGAAGCAATCTTTCGCTTTTCTCAAACGGGTAAATTCTTCTACGTTTTGCGCCTGTAAAAACGGATTAATTTTTTTCTCTAAGGCTAATGTGGTCGGCAGGCTCGGTTTATGTTCCGCACGTAAGGCTTGTACGATTTTAAGCTGATTTTCCACCGCACTTTTATCTTCCATCACCGTTTGTGCAAACGCCAGATTGCTTAGGGTATATTCGTGCGCAGGACAAACTACGGTTTCGTCGGGTAAGGCTTTCAAACGTTGAACGGAATCAAACATCTGCGCATAATCGGCGGTGAATACCCTCCCGCAACCGGCGGAAAACAAGGTGTCGCCACAGAATAAATGCCCGTCCGTTACATAGCTTACATGATTCGCCGTATGACCGCCGCTCGGAATCACTTGAATTCGATAGTGGTCAGTGACGATTTCCCCCTGATTAACGATATGTGTCGCGCCTTTGCTCTGTGTCTCCGACGGACCGAAAACGGGTACGGCGGGATAATTTCGTTTAAATTCGGCTACACCGGCGACGTGATCGTCATGACAATGGGTCAACAGCACTGCTTCCACTTGCCGTTGATTTTGTTGTAAAAATGACAAAACCGCTTGCGTTTCCGAGAGATCGATCACAATTACGGGCAAATTTTCTCGTGCATAAAGCCAAATATAGTTATCATTAAGAGCAGGAATCGGAACTAACATAATGTCTCCTCTGAGGTTAAAATGAACTGTCGCGCCAAGTCTTCCAAAGTGATTGCGCTGCCGACAAGCTGGCAGCAGCTACAAAACGGCGAAAATTATTGTAACGCACTTACACACTATTTTGCCGATTGGTTTCCGAAAATTTTAGGTTATCAGTTACTCAAAATCGGCGGATTAAGCGGTGAAATTCACTGCGATTTACCGCTACGCCATCAAATCGTCCTTGCGCCCAAAATCAGTGAAAATCTGACCGCACTTTCACGGCAGCCGGATCACAGCGTTATCCAAGCCGCAACGACCGATCTACCCTTTGTGCAACAATCCGTTGATGCCTGCCTGTTGGCAAATACCATTAATTTCAGTCAGGATCCGCATCAGTTATTACGCGAAGTGCATCGCGTCCTGACTGACGACGGTTATCTGTTTATTTCCTTATTCAACCCTTGTAGTAAGCTGCTTTGTAAGCGTCATCTGTATAAACGGCACAGTGACAAACTTATTTTTCGACACTTTTTAACTTGGCGGATTATTGACTGGTTAGAGCTGTTGAATTTTGAAATTTTGGCACAGCAAAATCTGCCCGAAGGTTTCTTTTCACCGCTCACCGTCATCGTTGCCAGAAAACAGACATATCCGTTAATCCTAACGCCGCAAAAAGTGCGGTTCAAATCCAACGAGATTTTTCAACCTATTGAAGCCTTTTCTACCGGCTACAAAAAATCCGCCCTCAAAACCGATTAGCCGTCTATTCGCAAGCATCTTATTTATTTTTAAAAAATAAGTTTTGATAATTATTCTTAATTATGTATAATGCGGTTCCGTTAACTTATTTCGCAATAATTAATAAGGAATTTATATGAAAAAAGGCATTCATCCCGAAAACTACCGTACCGTATTGTTCTATGACAGCAATGCCAAACAAGGCTTTTTAATCCGCTCTTGCGCCCGCACTACGGCAACAATGAAATGGGAAGACGGCAATGAGTATCCGGTGTTTATGTGCGATACTTCATCGGCATCCCATCCGTTTTACACCGGCAAAACCCGTCAAATTGCCAATGAAGGACGCGCCGGCAATTTCCAAAACCGTTACGGTAAATTCGGCGCACTGAAATCCAAATAATCCGAATCTCAAATAAGGAAGAAAAATGCAAGTATTGTCATCATTAAAAAGCGCAAAAACACGCCACCCGGGTTGTAAAGTCGTGCGTCGTCACGGTGTGGTTTATGTAATTTGTAAAGAAAATCCGCGTTTTAAAGCCCGTCAAGGCGGAAAGAAAAAGCGTTAATTAACGTTCTAATAATAACTTTGTGTGTAAACCTTTTGAGTGCTCTCACTCGAACCTCCCCCTAACCGATACCGATTGGAGGATTTTTTTACTCCGTAACGCCCTAAGGTACGGCATTTCTATCAAACTTTAATCGGATCATGACGACAAAACGACCAAAAATCCGACCGCACTTTATGCCGTCAAATATCGGTGTTTCTTTTCGTAATCACCAATAAATCACAAACCTTATTAACCCCTTGTATTAGCACGTCTGGCT
>JBHBXR010000022.1:0-9630 GCA_041795785.1 Mesocricetibacter sp. | reverse complement strand
GTTACATCCGAAGAAGGAAAGTATGCGAAGCAAACTGAAGCGTGCGGGTTGGTCGGACAGCTTTAGGGATGAGTTGTTGTTAGGTGGTGCGATTAAATAATAGGCAACACTTGCGGTTGCCCTGTTATTTGCACCCATTTCTCTAATAAGCGTTTGCTTTCTTCGTCGGTGCCGAAACGCACAAAATCAATATCCAACAGTTTTAGCGTTGTCGGATCCGTTGCTTTCGGGGAAGCCTGAGCGTTGATGTTGGTCGGAATTTGATAAGAATCCGCTTCGCGCCACGGAATCTCCTGCGCTTCTTTGCTTAACGCCCAATCCATAAATAAGCGGGCGTTATCTAGGTTTCGCGCGCCCTTAATGATGCTCGCAGCGCCCAAGGTATAGCCCGTTCCTTCACAGGGTAAAATCCCTTGCACCGGCGCGCCTTTGTCTTTTTCCCGCACATAGCTGTGCATAAAACTAATGTCGATAGCGACTTCGCCCGTTGCCAGATTGCCGGTTGCCAAGCCGCTTTTGCTGTATTGCGCGATATTGGCGTCCAGTTGTTGCAAATAATCGAAGGCTTTTTCTTCTCCCCAAAGTTGGACTAAGGTGGTGAGGAAAGAATAGCCGGTGCCGGACACGCGCGGATCGGGATATTGAATCATGCCTTTGAAGGCGGGATTGAGTAAATCGGCAAAACAGCGGAGCGGTTGCATACCGAGTTTGGCTAGTTTTTCCGTATTGACGCCGATGCCCAACTCCATCAGATAGATAACGGAGCTGAACTCTCCGCGTCGTTCCGTCAGTTGTTTAAATTGCGGCATAATTTCACCTTGTAACGGAGAACGGTAAGAGGCGAGCAAACCTTGATCGGCTGCTTGAAAATGCGGTTCCAGCGTTCCGCCGTACCACACGTCCGCTTGCGGATTGTCTTTTTCCGCTTTGATTTTACCTAAAACCGTTCCCGTACTATTGCGGATAAACTGCGTTTCCACGTCATATTTTTGAGCGAAATGTTGCGTCACTTTTTCACAGGTGATGTTTTGTACGCTGCAATAAACGGTCAGTTTGCCGGCAGCTTGCGCTTGAGGGGCGACTAACAGCATGGAAAACGCGGAAAGTGCGGTCAGTTTTAGCGATGTTTTGAACGCGGAGAACGCGTTGCACGACCTTTGGATTGAAAGGGAATGAAAACAGGTTGTCATTGATTTGTTCCTCATTTAAGTGAAAGAAAAAATCAGCCAACACCTAAACGGGAGAAAATCATTTGCGATAAATGAAGATAGAAAATATATGATTTTTCTATTAGTTTCCTACGTCAGTGTTAACTGCATCAGGTTCACGGGTATTTTCTCAGCTGGTATAAATTCAGCACCCCGACTAACGAAATGCAATATAAGCCTTAATCTGCGCGTTGTAAATAAGCCGGTAAAGAAAGAGTCAAATGATTCGATTCAGCGGGATAGCGAACAGATTAATATGGCTTAGAAAGCGTATCTTGAATAGAATATGAAACAAAAGGCTCAACTCCGAACGGCTTATCCAGTCGGATAAATTGAGTTAGGTTCCGCATAGTATCCATAGTATGTTGTGCGGTAAATTATCTGTCAGCAAGGAAGAACCATGCTTTTCCCCTATCATTCCGATACCGATTTGACCCCAAGTGCGGTCAAAATTCAAAGAGAAAATCTCAAACAGTTTGAGAAAACGCATTTTTCGCAGATCGCCGTAAACGATTTAATTGCCAACCGCACTTTGTTTTGTGATCAGTTATTGATTGATCTGTGGCGCCGTTTTCAGTTGGAACAAAGCGCACTTGCCTTGATTGCCGTGGGCGGTTACGGACGGCAGGAAATGTTTCCCTTATCGGACTTGGATTTTTTGATTTTAAGCGAACAAAAAATCACCGCCGAACAGGAACAAAAAATCAGCGAATACGTTCAGTTTTTGTGGGATTGCGGTTTTGACGTAGGGCATTCGGTGCGCACCTTGGCGGAATGCGAACAGGAAGGACGCAACGACATCAGCATTGCGACCAATTTGTTGGAAAGCCGTTATTTATGCGGCAACCAATCTTTATTTCAACAACTGAACGACATTCTCGGTCGTGCGGATTTTTGGTCGATTGATGCGTTTTTTCACGCCAAAATGGCGGAGAAAGCCGAGCGTTATCAACGTTACCACAACACCAGTTACAACCTCGAACCCGATCTGAAATACAGCCCGGGCGGGTTGCGTGATTTGCATCTTATTTATTGGATTGCCTTACGCCACGCCAATGTCAAAACCTTGCAGGAAATTTTGGAATCCGGTTTTATTTATCCCGAAGAATATGATTTGTTGCGCAAAAGCCAGCAGTTTTTATTTAAAGTGCGGTTCGCTTTACATCTGATTTTAAAACGTTATGACAACCGTTTGTTATTTGATCGCCAATTAAAAGTCAGCGAATTGCTCGGTTATCAGGGCGAAGGCAATCAGGCGGTGGAAAAAATGATGAAAACGTTTTTTCAAGCGTTACAGGAAATTTCCGTGCTTAGCGATATTTTAGCCAAACATTACCGTGAGCATTTCTTACAGCAAGCAACGGACAGCACGGCGGAAATATTAGACGATAACTTTGAATTGGCGGATAACGCCCTGTGTTTGCGTCGGGAAGACTGCTTTTTGCGGCAACCGCAGACGATACTTGATTTGTTCCATCATTTAACCGTTTATCCGCAAGCCGAGATTCATTCGGCGACCTTACGTAAATTACAAATTGCATTAAGTCAATTAACGGGTTATTTAAGCGATTTGCCCGCCGCACGGGAAAAGTTTGTACGTTTATTCGCCCAACCGCAAGCGATTGAACGGGCTTTTCTGCCGATGCACCGCTACGGCGTGTTAACCGCTTATTTGCCGCAATGGAAAGGCATCGAAGGCTTAATGCAGTTTGATTTATTCCATAATTACACGGTGGACGAACATACCTTACGGGTTATGTTAAAACTGGAAAGTTTTTTATCTCTTGAAAACGCGCAGGAACATCCGATTTGTACGGAAATTTTTAACCGATTACCCGACCGCACTTTGTTGTATATCGTTGCTTTATTTCATGATATTGCGAAGGGAAGAGGCGGCGATCATGGGGAATTGGGCGCGACGGATATCGCCCGTTTCGCCGAACTGCACGGGTTTGACCGCCGTGAAATTGATACTATGGCATGGTTGGTTCGGCAACATTTATTGATGTCGGTCACGGCGCAGCGGCGGGATATTCATGATCCCGAAATCGTGATGGCGTTTGCGGAACAAGTGCAAAATCGGGTTCGTTTGGATTTGTTGCTTTGTTTAACCGTCGCCGATATTTGCGCTACCAATGAAACCCTTTGGAACAGTTGGAAACGTTCCTTGTTAGCCACTTTATATCAATATACGACGCAACAATTTCGGCAGGGAATGGAGAATTTATTGGATAACAGCGAGAAAATTCAGGCGCACCGCACCCAAGCGATCGCGCTTTTGCAAGGTCAGGATCCTTCCGTGTCTTTGAACGCTCTCTATCAATTTTGGCAGCGTTGCCCTGATGATTATTTTCTGCGCAACAATCCGCAGCAACTGGTATGGCACGCGCAGTTATTGTTGGATTCGCCGCAGGAACCGTTGGTGAAAATCAGTAACCGTTTTTCTCAAGGCGGAACGGAGGTATTTGTTTATTGTCGGGATCAGCCGAATTTATTTAACAAAGTGGTGACCACAATCGGCGCTAAAAAAATCAGTATTCACGATGCGCAAATTATTACGACGGAAGACGGTTATGCGTTGGACAGTTTTATTGTCACAGAATTAAACGGCGATTTGTTGAAGTTCGACCGCCGCCGTGTGTTGGAAAGCGCTTTAGTGGAGGTTTTAGTGTCGGACAAGATCCCGAAATTAAGCGCTACGCCGGATCGAAAATTACAACATTTCCGCGTGAAAACCGATGTGCGTTTTCTGCATTTGAGTAAGCAGGAACAAACGGAGATGGAACTCTTCGCCTTAGATAAAGCAGGGTTGCTGGCGGAAGTCAGCCAAGTGTTCAGCGAATTGAAATTGAATTTGCTTAACGCCAAAATTACTACCGTAGGCGCCAGAGCAGAGGACTTTTTTATTCTTGCCAATGAAAACGGCACGGCGTTAACCAAGTCGGAGCGGGATTTATTGGAACGGCGCTTATATGAAAAATTAGGCTAAAGCAAAAGTGCGGTCGAAATTGACGGCATTTTTCAAGGTGAAAAACAAGCGAAAAAGCGACCGCACTTTATATGCCGTGTCAGGTTAATCTTTGCGCTATAATAGTGAAAATTTCCAATATGAAGACATTTTAATGAATAACAGTGATTTTCTCTCTTCCTTCCTTTTTTCGCTCAATGTCACGCTGCCGACGATTTTAATTTTACTGTTAGGCGTGTTTTTAGGGAAAAAAGGAATGCTCAACGACGGTTTTTGCGAACAGGCGACGAAGCTGATTTTTAACGTCACTTTGCCGTTATTGTTGTTTATGAATATTTTTACCGGTTCGGTGAATTACGCTTCGCAGGTCAATTTACTCATCGTTGCGTTGCTCGGCACGTTGTTATTATTTTTATTCAGCGAAATATTCGCCGCGAAATTTGTCCGTGAAAAACGGGAAAGATGCACCTTTGTGCAGGGCGTTTATCGTGGCAACAACGGCATTTTGGGATTGGCGTTTTGCGTCAATGCTTACGGCGAAGCGGCATTTGCGCCCGCCTCCATTTATTCGGCGGCGTTGGTGTTTATTTATAATATTTTGGGTGTTATCACGATTACCCGTTCGTTATCAACGGAAAAAATCAGCATCGCGAAAGTGGCGTTAAAAATTATAAAAAATCCGTTAATTATCGGTATCAGTTTGGGCGTAATTGCCAATTTGAGTGCGCTTCAAATCCCGCAACCGCTTTTAACCGCGGGACATTACGTTGCCAATATCACGTTGCCGCTGGCATTGTTGTGTACGGGGGCGACGATTAATCTTAAGGTGCTGCGACAAACCTCCAATGTGTCTCTATGGGCGAGTATCGGGCGTTTGATTGTGGCACCGGTATTTATGGTGTTGCTGGCAAAAGCTTTCGCGATTGAGGGAATGTATATGGGGATTGTGTTGCTCATGACCGCCACCCCTTTGGCGGCGGCAACTTACGCGATGGTAAGAGCGATGGGCGGTAACGGCACGACCGTGGCGAATATTATCGGCATTACCACCATCGGTTCCATGTTTTCTTCTTCTTTGGGCATTATGATCTTAGCGCAGCTTGGTTGGATCTAAAGTGCGGTCGGTTTTTGCGACATTTTATTGATAACATGACGGAGGCGGTTAAGCGCCTCCGATTTTGTTTTAGCATATCTTAGCAGAACAGACGTTATTTAATAAAATCAACGTGCTTGCAAATTTCTTTGATTGCAGCCTCTTTCTTTTTATTAAATTCCACTTTATTTTCTTCAAAAATATTCCGTCCGTGCGTATCAATGGAAACGATTAACGGACCGAATTCTTTGACTTTACACACCCATAGGGTTTCTGGCATACCGAGATCTTTCCATTGCGCATCTACGATTTCTTCTACGCATTCCGCCGCAAGTACGGCGCAACCGGCAGGGAAAACGCAATGTAACGCTTTATAGTCACGACAGCCTTCCATCGTACCGCTACCCATTCCGCCTTTGCCGACAATGAGTTTGACGCCGGTTTGACGGATAAACTCTTTCTCGAATTTTTCCATGCGCATACTGGTGGTCGGTCCGACCGAAATCATTTCGTATTTATCGTCACCGAGTGCACGGATGATCGGCCCGGCGTGCAGAATCGCTCCGCCGTCGATATCCACCGGTAATTGGCGTTTGTCATTGATCAAACGACGGTGTGCAACATCGCGACAAGTGACGATATAACCGTTCAAATAGATAATGTCGCCGATATTAATATCCGCCAAATCTTCCGCCTTAATCGGCGTGGTCAGAATTTTTTTGTCGCTCATAATGTCACCCCCGAATGTGAAGTAATGCGGTAGTTAAGATCTTTATCAAAAATAATGTGGCCTTTACGATGTGACCAACAGCCGACGTTTACGCTGACGCCGATAACGGAAGGATGACGTGCGGTATTTTCGATATTCACGCCGAGTACGGACATTTTGCCTTTTAATCCTTGCGGACCAAGTCCGATACTGTTGATGCCGTCTTCCAGTAATTGTTCCATATAAGCGGCGCGTTCATTCGGATTGCGTTCACCCAGCGGACGGAATAAGGCTTTTTTGGATTGTAGCGCAGCGGTTTCCACCGATGTGGCGATACCCACGCCGACCAATAGCGGCGGGCAGGCATTCAAACCGTAGCTGGTCATGACATCCAATACGAATTTGGTTACGCCTTCATAGCCTTCTCCCGGCATTAAAACTTTGGCTTGCCCCGGTAATGAGCAACCGCCGCCCGCCATATAAGTATCCAATTCTAGTTCGTCGCTGTCCGGCACGATTTCCCAGAACACGCTCGGCGTTCCTTTGCCGACATTTTTGCCGGTGTTGTATTCATCAAAGGTTTCTACGCTGTTATGACGTAGTGGCGCTTCTTTGGTTGCCTGAATGACCGCTTCTTTTAACAGCGCTTCCAGTTCGCCGATATAGGGAAAATTCGCACCGCACTTAACGAAAAACTGAATAACGCCGGTATCTTGACAGCTAGGTCGGTTTAACTCCGCCGCCAACTCCTGATTGCGGAACATGGCACCGTAAATGATTTTAGGCAGTTGTTCCTGTTCTTTTTCGCGTAGTTCTTTCAGTTTTGCCATCACATCGTCAGGCAACACTTTGCCGGTATAACCGACGAATTTTGCGATCGTATCGGTTAAATAACGAACGCCTTCTTCTTTTGTCAGCATAAATCACTCCTTGTTTAAATCATAAGTATTAAAAATAATTGTGAAAATTACCAAAGTCCCAAAACTTTCCACCACATGGAACCGATACCGATCCAAATGATGAAGTTGATGACCGAACAGCAAAAGCCGATATTCCACCAGTCTTTTTGTTGAATATAGCCTGCGCCGTAATAAAGCGGTGCGGAACCGGTGGCGTAATGGGTTAAGCCCGCCATTAAATTGGATAACGCCGCTAATCCGAATGCCGCTAAGAACGGCGGAGCGCCCGCGCTGACCGCTACGGCAAGGAATGCGCCGTACATCGCCGTGACATGGGCCGATAAACTGGCGAAGGTATAATGACTGTACATATAAATCAGGAATAATACGGCGAGTGTGATTAACCAATCCTGATGTCCCATTAAACCGCTGGCGGCGGTAGCGAACCAAGGGATAAAACCGACTTTATTTAAGGCGCCCGCCAAGCCGACGATTCCGCCCATCCACATCATGCCGTCCCAAGCGCCTTTCTCTTCGATGATTTCATCCCATTCCAGTACGCCGCTGACAAGCATCACGCAGACACCGAGCAATGCCACGACGGTTGCGTTGATATTGGTATATTGGGAGGTTGACCACAATAATAACGCACCGACAAAGACGCCCGTAATAACCCATTCGCCGCGGCTCATTTTGCCCATGTTGTTCAATTCTTCTTTGGCCACCCGTTGGGCTTCTTTGGTTTCTTTAATTTCCGGCGGATAAAATTTATAGATAAAGTAGGGAATAATCAGCATAGAAAGCAATCCGGGCACAATGGCGGCTAACGCCCAAGTTCCCCAACTGATAGACAAATTGGCAACGTCTTGCGTAAATGCAACAATTAATAAATTGGGCGCACAGGCCGTGATGAACATTGCGGCAATAGGTGCATCAGCCTGAAAGGTGGTCGCCAAAATATAAGAACCGATTTTACGCGGTGATTGTCTAGGTTCGGAGCCGAATGCGGAAGCAAGACTGCGCACGATTGGATAGAGGATTCCGCCGCAACGTGCGGTATTGGACGGTGTGGCGGGGCTGATAATGAAATCACTGATAACCAGCGTATAACCGAGTTTTAACGCACTGCTGCCGAACCATTCGATTAATTTGAATGAGATTCGTCGTCCGAGTCCTGTCTTAATAAACCCTTTGGCAAATAAAAATGCCGAAACGATGAGCCAAATTGTCGTATTGCTAAAACCGGCCAATGCTTCGTTCGGTTTGACGGTATTGCTTAAAGCGGCGAAAGTAACACCGATTAAGGCAACGGCGCCGAGCGGCAACGGTTGTAAAATAAAACCGAGAATAGTGGCGGCAAAAATGGCAAATAAATGCCAAGCCTGTTGGCTCAATCCTTGCGGAACGGGACAATACCAAATCCCTAACATCACAACAATTACGGCAATACCGCGCGTGAGTTTACTGTTCATACTCAATCACTCCAATTAATCAAAAATCCGAAATAAAGACTTATTTTTCATATGGACTATAGTAGTGATTTTACTTAGAATAAGTCCAATATGATTTTTTGTATGATATCTATAAGTAAAAACCTATATGGAATTCCGTCAATTCAGATATGTATTGAAGGTCGCCGAGGAACGCAACTTCTCAAGTGCGGCTAAAAAATTGTTTATTTCGCAGCCGTCACTCAGCCAGTTTATTCAGAAAGTGGAAGAACAAGTCGGAGCGCCTTTATTTGATCGTTCCGTGTCGCCGTTGAAATTAACTTATATCGGTCGGCTTTATGTGGAAAATGCAAAAGCCATCATGGATCGGCAACGTCAATTCGAGCAGCAAGTGGATGACGTATTAAACGTACGACAAGGGCGGGTTACTATCGGCAGTTCGCCGTTTCGCAGCGCTTATTTATTATCCCGTATATTGCCGATTTTTCGTCGACAATATCCGAATATTGAAGTGATTTTAAAAGAAGACAATACGCGTAATTTGGAAGAATTGGCGTTGCACGGCGAAACGGATATATCCCTGTCATTGTTGCCGGTAAATGAACAATTATTTGATTACGAACCACTTTTTGAGGAAAAAATGTTGCTGGCGTTACCTCCCGAACATCCGCTGTCGCTACAATTAAAATTAAAACCCGGTGATCATTCTTATACACCGCGCATCTCATTGACGGAATTAAAGGATACGTCTTTTATTCAAATGAATAAAAATCACAAATTACATCAAATGCTATTAAAATCCTGTGAACAGGCGGGATTTTTGCCGAAAGTCGTTTTTCAAACGGAAAGTATGATTACCGCTCAGGCACTGGCCGGCTCTGGCATGGGAGCTACGTTGCTGCCTGAGACCCTAATAACAGCGGAACATTTTGAAAAAGAACCCTGTTATTGTGAATTGGACAGTCAACCGAGCCGTACCGTCATTGCGCTTTATCGCAAAGATCGTTATTTGTCGCGTGCCACGAAAGCTTTTATTCAAGTGTTAAAAAGCAGCGTTGGTTGATTTATACACCGGAATGATAAAGGCCGTTTATCATGAATAAACAGCCTTTATTTTAATGAAAACAAAGGGTTATTTCACCGAAATACTTACCGCCACCTGCTCGCCCGTCGCTAATAACCGATTAATTTTACAGGTTTCTACGCATACCATGGTTTTATATCCCTGCTCGCTCATACCGCCCGTCGGTTTGTGCCACGGGTTCCATAGCACGGTATCCGTTGCGTCCAGTTGTTCCACTT
>JBHBXR010000021.1:0-6019 GCA_041795785.1 Mesocricetibacter sp. | reverse complement strand
GAATAAAGAACAATATCAAGACTTTATTAAACTAGTCCGTAAGCACACTTTAGTTCACGAACAAATTTCCCGTTTCTTCCACGGTTTCCGTCGCGATTCGCATCCGATGGCAATCATGTGCGGGGTAAGCGGTGCGTTAGCGGCGTTCTATCACGATTCCATTGATGTTACGGATCTTGCCCACCGCGAATTAACCGCAATCCGTTTATTGGCGAAAATGCCGACCTTGGCGGCGATGTGTTATAAATATTCCATCGGGCAACCGTTTATGTTTCCGCAGAATCATTTGTCTTATTCGGGTAACTTCCTGCAAATGATGTTCGCAACGCCTTGCGAACCTTATGTAGTCAATCCGGTGTTGGAACGCGCCATGGATCGCATTTTCATTTTACACGCCGACCACGAACAAAACGCCTCCACTTCCACCGTGCGTACCGCCGCCTCATCGGGCGCCAATCCGTTTGCCTGTATCGCAGCAGGCATCGCTTCTCTGTGGGGACCGGCACACGGCGGTGCCAACGAAGCCTGTATCAATATGCTGGAAGAAATCGGCACGGTAGATCGTATTCCTGAATTTATCGCCCGCGCTAAAGATAAAAACGATCCGTTCCGTTTGATGGGCTTCGGACACCGCGTATATAAAAACTATGATCCGCGTGCGAAAGTAATGCGTCAAACCTGTCACGAAGTATTGGAAGAACTAAAAATCAGTACGCCGTTGTTTGAAGTGGCGAAAGAGTTGGAGCGCATTGCCCTCAGCGATCCGTACTTTATTGAACATAAACTCTATCCGAACGTAGATTTCTACTCCGGTATCATTCTTAAAGCCATCGGTATTCCGACATCAATGTTCACCGTGATGTTCGCTTTAGCGAGAACCGTCGGTTGGATTGCCCACTGGAAAGAAATGTATAAACAAGGCAATATCAAAATCGTTCGTCCGCGCCAGCTTTATACGGGACATACTCAACGCCCTTTTGAACCGATGGAAAAATAATCCGATACAAAACAGAAAAAAAATCGACCGCACTTTTTAAGAGTGCGGTCGGTTTTTAAGGCGTTTTAATTATCAATCTATCCTTTTCATTCTTCGGTTATTCCAACCGGCTGTTAAAAGCCGACCTGCATTGTTATTTCCCGATTTCGTATTGCTTTAATTTATTGGCGATAGCCGTATGGGAAACGCCCAGTCGGGCTGCCAATTTACGCGTACTCGGATATTGTTCGTAAAATTTACGTAAAATCATCGCCTCAAAACCGTTCATAATTTCTTCTAAGGTTTCATCGCCGAATTGATCGAACGTGAGCGGTAAAATTTCTTTTTCCGATAAATTCAGATCCGCAATGGAGAGACTACCGCCTTCAGCCAAGGAACAGGCGCGGTAAAGGGCGTTATATAGTTCGCGTACATTACCCGACCAAGGATAATCTTTCAAATAGCGGATCACCTGTTCGTCAACATTGGGCGGGTTAATGTCAAGCTGAAGGCAAATTTGGCGGATAAACAGATTCACCAGTCCGTTCATATCATCCTTACGATCACGCAAGGAAGGGATATTCAAACTCAGCACGTTCAAGCGGTGAAAAAGATCGCGGCGTACTTTGCCTTCGTTGACATAATGCAGCAACGGCACTTGCGAAGTGCAGATTACCCGCACATTGGCGTGATGCTCTTCTTCCTCACCGACCCGACGGAAAGTGCCGTCATTGAGGAAACGTAATAATTTGGCTTGCAACGCTAAAGAAAGTTCGGCGATGCCGTCTAATAACACGGTGCCGCCGTCCGCATATTCAAAGAAACCCTGATGGCTTTTTTTGCCGTTGGCGCGTCCGAACATTTCGCTTTCGGCATCTTCAGCGGGTAATCCGGCACAATTTACCGCAATAAATTTTTGCTGTTTACGCTTACTGAAATTATGACAGGCTCTGGCAATCAAATCCTTCCCCGTTCCCGTTTCGCCTTGAATTAATAAGGGCGCATCTAATAAAGCGAACTTTTTGGCGGTGTCCACTAATGCTTTCATTTTGGAACTGTTGGCGACAATATCATCAAAACTGTTGTATTGGCAGATAGCAGCTTGTTGGGAATTCATGATCTTTTTCCTCAAATCCGAGTCCGATAGCATCATCATACGCCGATCATGTAAACTTTAAAAGTTACTTGGCAAGTTTTATTTACATTTTTTCACTTTGCTTCATTTTATTTGGGGATAACACCGTTGCTTTTAAGGTTGTCAGTAATTCTTTATGAATATTGGTTAAGCGCGGTTTTTCATCCGCTTGGAATACCAGCGGACGGCAAAATTCCATGGCTTTAATCCCTAAACGGGCGGTCAATAAACCGATGCCGATGCCTTGCGCCGCACGGGCGGAAAGTTTGGCGGTCAGATCCTGCGACAACCATTCCATTCCGATTTCCTGCACCAGCTCCGCCGCACCGGCAAAGGCGACATTCAGCAACACCATACGCAATAAACGCAATCGGCTGATATAACCCAGTTCGATACCGTAGATTTTCGCGATATTATTAATCAAACGAATATTCCGCCATGCGATGAAAAACATATCCACCAGCGCCAGCGGGCTGATTGCCACGATGATTGCCGCTTCCGCCGCATTTTTGCTGATCAACGCCTGCGCTTTTTTATCAATAGGCTGCAATACGTTACGACTGAACAAATAAGCGACTTCCTGTGGCGAATGGGCATCACTCAGCTGTTTTTGCCATTGTGCTAATGTAGGATTTTGTTCGTCAATCCGCATGGCTTCGGCAATCTGTAAACAAAGCTGCTTACTTTGCCCGCTGTCTTGCGTCGAAAAATCTCGTTGAAAATCGACCGCACTTTCCAACATCAGTTGCTCGCTCTGCTGTTGTAGAATCATCCGTTGCTTCAGTTTCACCAAACGTCGCCATTCTTTAAATAAGGCGGAAAAACCAACCGCAACCACTAATAATGCGACCAATGAAAACGCCAAATAAATCCATTGGTTTGCCACCCAACTGTCCACAATCCATTGCACCGATTGTGCCACTGTCGCCCCTAAAAACAGCACGACAGCCGCGCCCAGCAACTTTTTCCACCAACGCGGTTTGGGTTGGACGATTTGCTCGAATTTTTCCGTCAGTAATTCAGCCTGTACGCTTTCCACATCCGTCAAATCGGGTTCCAAGCTCACCTCACTTTCGACAAACTCTTGTTTAGGTTGGAAATTATCGGTGATTTCAATGCCTTCCGTTTGTTGATTAAAAATCTTTTTACTCATATTTTTCTCTTCATTAAATCTTATCGCCAAGTAAAAACTGTAACACCGCATCCATGCGTAAGTGCGGTATGATTTCGCCTTGTTCTAACTGTTGCGGTTCAAACTGATCAAACTCAAATTTCTGTTGTTGCCAAAAATCCGCTTTCGGCAGTTTATTCGGCACCGAACCGGGATAAACGGTGATTTTTTGTTTATCCGCCGAACGTACGCCTTGCAAGGCTTTGAAACTTTTACCGTTTTGATTCACATTCACTTGTTGTGTCGCCCGAATGGAGGCGATTGCCGTATATTCCGTCTCAATGCCTTCAAATTCCACATAACGCCCGCCTTCCTGCACCAGTTGACGCATTAAACTGACTAAATTCGGCAGTTGATCACTGGTGATATGATCCGCTTTGGTGGCGATAAAAATCAGTTTGTCAATGCGCGGAGAAAACAAACGGTTGAGCAAGGTGCGTTTACCGTAATGAAAATTTTTAAACAGTTGTTGCAATCCTTCCTGCATATCGCTAAACGCTTGCCGACTGTGATTCAGCGGTGTCAAACAGTCGGCTAGAATCACCTGACGGTCAAAATTGGCGAAATAATCCCGATAGAACCCTTTCACTATATGTTGGCGGTAATATTCATAGCGTTGGTTTAACACAGCGAAATAACTGTTCGAGCGACTTTCCGCTTTTAATTGCGCCCATTGCTCCTCGCTCAAATCGGTCAACGGGAAAAACTGCAACACCGGCGCCCCTTCCAATTCGCCCGGTAGTACAAAGCGTCCCGGCTGGATAAAATGTAATCCCTGCGCTTTACAAACCTGTAAATAAGCGGTGTAATCTTTCGCCAGTTGAGCCAAAATATCTTCATCCGCCACGCTGTTCAAATCAATTTGTCGTACTTTTTGCAACCATTGTTGCGCCACCTCCAAACGTACGCCTTGATTCAAACGCTGCAATTCCTGCGACCACTGCTGATAATTCAGCTCCAACAGCGGCAAATCAAGCAACCATTCGCCGGGATAATCAAAGATATCCAAGTATAACGTGCCTTTCTCCTTAATATGGCGTAACAAACCGTGGCGACGTTGATAACGAATAGCCAAACGGGTTTCACTCACGCCGCGGGTCGATTGCGGCCAACGGGGCGGTTGCGACATTAAATCGCGTAAATTGGCTTCATAATCAAAACGCGGGATCGTCAAATCCAACTGCGGAATCCGTTTAACGCCGAGAACAGATTGATTGCGCGCCGCCTCAAATAAAGGTAAGTGACTGTTATCCAAAGAATTAATATTAAGTAACTGGTTAATCAGGCTGGTAATAAATGCGGTTTTACCGCTGCGGCTCAACCCGGTCACCGCAATGCGTAAAGTGCGGTCTAATCCGCGGTCGATTATTTGAGTGATTTCTTTTTGGATACTGTTAAACATTTTTATTTTTCAATTCCGTCAATATATCTTACAATTCCCTACAATTTATCACGAATAACTTAAACAATGCTTAAATTTGTATTAATTGCCTGTTTATTTTTATCCGCCTCTTTGCATAATTTGCTGTGGGCCGCTCCCCGTGTGCCTGCGATATTGGAAAACAACGGATTGATTTACTGTACGCACGCTACCGGCTTTTCCTTTAATCCGCAAACGGCGGATGCGGGAACCAGTATGAATATTGTGACGGAACAGATTTATAACAAGTTATTCGAAATAAAAAATCACAGCGCCGTGCCGACACCGGTATTGGCGCAATCCTATACGGTTTCCGAAGACGGCAAAACCATTTTGATTAATCTGCGTAAAAATGTGAAATTCCACCACACGCCGTGGTTTACGCCAAGTCGTGATTTTAATGCCGACGACGTGGTTTTTTCACTTAATCGCGTACTCGGACACAACACATCCTTACCTGAATTCAGCAATCCGGAAAACGATGAAGCCGTAAATAAACAGTACCGTATCTTTCACCAAATGGCGAAGAAAACCCGTTTTCCCTATTTTGAAAGTATCAAGCTGAACGAAAAAATCGAACGGGTTGAAGCCGTCGGTCAACATCAGGTTAAAATCACGTTATTTGCCCCTGACGCTTCGATTTTGTCCCATTTAGCCAGTCAATACGCCATTATTTTTTCGCAGGAATACGCTTTGCAGCTAAATGCCGACGATAATTTGGTACAACTGGATATTCTGCCCGTGGGCACCGGTCCCTACCAACTTAAAAATTACGCTCGCAGCCAATATGTCCGCCTGCAACGCAATCCGAATTATTGGAAAAAAGAAGCCAAAATCGAAAATATTATTCTTGATTTGACCACTGATCGCACCGGTCGTTTGGCGAAATTCTTCAACGGAGAATGTCATATCGCCGCCTATCCCGAAGTCAGTCAATTGGGATTGTTACAAAACACGAACAACCGTTTTCAAGTACAATCCACCGAAGGAATGAATCTGGCGTTTCTTGCGTTCAATTTCCAAAAAAACAGCGTACGGGATATTGAATTGCGCCGAGCGGTTTCACAGGCGATTAACCGCGATCGGATTATTAAGAATATTTACTATAATACGGCAACCATCGCCTACGACATCATTCCGAAAATATCTTGGGCGGCAAGTAACGATATGCCTGAATTTGCTTACGGCTATAACCCCGAACAGGCAAAACGGAAATTACAGGATAAAAACCTCAGTTTGACTATGTGGGTCATCAATGAAGAGCAGGTTTACAATCCCGCACCGATAAAAATGGCGGAACTGATTCGTTTTGATTTG
>JBHBXR010000020.1:0-3805 GCA_041795785.1 Mesocricetibacter sp. | reverse complement strand
TCCATTTAAAATATCCGAGTTGTGTTTACAAGCGGTACGTTTTTGCAAAAAAATTTGCAAAATCCGACCGCTTATTGAGTTTGGGTTTGTTCTGTTTTTTCAGGGAAGTAAAGCGGGCCTTTTACGTCACATGCGGTTAAACCTAGGCTTGCGATCAACATAACAAATGCGAGTTTTTTCATATTAACCTCCGAATCGGAAAGATTGGATTGTACGCTAGAACAAAATAGGACGCAAAGAAAAAGCCGTGTTTCGTCGGTATAAACGGAATCAAAGATGGCGCCCGTTTATAAACGGGTGCCTATAGTGATATGTGGTGAAAAAATACGGCACACGTTGGAAACGTGCGCCATCGATGAAGTGCCTATTGTGATATGCGGTGAAAAAATACGGCACAGGTTGGAAACGTGTGCCGTTGAGGGGAAATTATTTACCGATTTGGCTGCCGATAACGCCGCCGAGCGCAGCTCCGCCAAGGGTTGCACCTGTCGAATTTCCGATCACACTACCCGCTACACCGCCGATTGCGGCGCCAATAGCGGTATTGCGTTGTGATTGACTTAGATTATTACAAGCGGATAAGCCGATAACGAGTGCCAATACGGTGACTGCTTTTGCTATTTTCATACAAAACCTCATCATGAATTGTCTTACATGCGTTTTTACGCATCTCTAAGACCGTTTTTGGCAGCAAAAGTTCGTTACGTTAGACATCAGCAGCTTGCCCACAGGTCGTATTCATCGGCGTGGGTGACGGTTACGCTAATAAATTGTCCGACTTTGACCTCTATGCCGGAAAGATTATCGACATATACCACACCGTCAATTTCAGGCGCATCCGCCATTGAGCGGGCAATAATGCCGTCTTCGTCAATTTCATCGACAATCACATTCAAGGTTTTACCGATTTTTTGTTGTAAGCGGGCGGCAGAAATCTGCTGTTGTAGCTGCATAAAACGATGGAAGCGTTCTTCTTTGATTTCTTCCGGTACTTGATCCGGCATATCGGTTGCTACAGCGCCGTCAACAGGGCTGAATTTAAAACAACCGACACGATCTAATTGCGCTTGTGTTAAAAAGTCCAACAACATTTGGAAATCTTCTTCCGTTTCACCTGGGAAACCGACGATAAATGTCGAACGTAGCGTTAATTCCGGACATATTTCACGCCATTTTTTAATTCGTTCCAGCGTTCTTTCGATTGAACCCGGGCGTTTCATCGCTTTTAAGATTTTCGGGCTGGCGTGCTGTAGCGGAATATCCAAGTACGGCAGAATTTTGCCCTGTGCCATCAAAGGAATCAGATCATCGACGTGCGGATAAGGATAAACATAATGCAAACGTACCCAAACGCCCATTGAACCCAGCTGTTCACATAAAGTCAGCAGATTATTTTTAATCGGCATGCCGTTCCAAAACACGGTTTTAGCGCCATCTTCTTTTTTCTTATCTAACGCATAAGCTGAAGTGTCTTGGGAGACGATCAGCAATTCTTTTACGCCGGAGTCGACCAAACGTTTCGCTTCATCTAAAACTTGGACAATCGGGCGGCTATCCAAATCGCCGCGCATGGACGGGATAATACAGAAAGTGCAGCGGTGATCGCAGCCTTCTGAAATTTTTAAATAGGCATAATGCTTCGGCGTCAGCTTAATTCCTTGCTTCGGCACAAGGCTGACATAAGGGTTGTATTCAGGTTTCGGCACGTATTTATGTACATGCTTCATTACCGCCTCGTAGCTGTGCGGGCCGGTAATTTCCAACACTTTAGGGTGAACCTCACGAATTTGGTTCTCTTTTGCCCCAAGGCAGCCGGTCACAATCACTTTACCGTTGGCTTCCAACGCTTCGCCGATGCTTTCTAACGACTCTTGAACGGCACTGTCAATAAAACCGCAGGTATTCACGATGACTAAATCCGCATCTTCATAGCTGGGGATAATGTTATAACCGTCAGAACGCAATTCGGTCAAAATACGCTCCGAATCGACTAAATTCTTCGGGCAACCAAGGCTAATAAAGCCAATATTGGGAGTTGAATTCATAAACTTCTCAAATAAATAATCACATAAATAAAAATAAGCCTATGACAACGCATAGGCTAGAACGGATAAATTGTACAAAATTTGTAGTGAAAAGACGATAACAAGCGGTCGATTTCGGCGGGAAATTTGCAAAAATTTAACCGAAACAGACCGCTTGTAAAGCTACGTTAATCTAAGCAATTTAACATTGCCAGCACAATCGCAGAGGATTTTTCCGCAGCAAGCGGGAGAAATTCGTCAAAGGAAAGGTGAGATTCTTTGTCCGCCACATCCGAAATGGCGCGCACCACCACAAACGGTAATTGGAAGGCGTGACACACCTGCGCAATTGAAGCCGCTTCCATTTCAACCGCTTTAACCAAAGGAAAATCGGTGCGGATACGTGAGATCGTTTCGCTACCGTTGACAAATAAATCACCACTGCAAATTAAGCCTGAAACGGCGTGAAAACCCGCTTTTTGGCTCTCTTTGATTGCAATATCGACTAATTGACTATCAGGCAGAAATGCCGCCGGGTTAGAGGGCAGCTGTCCTTTTTCATAACCGAAAGCCGTCACATCCACATCATGGTGGCGAACTTCGGTAGAAATAACGATATCCCCGACGGAAAGCGAGGCATCCAATCCGCCCGCCGAGCCGGTGTTAATAATCATATTTGGCTTGGTCAATTGAATTAATAAGCTAGTTCCGATGGCGGCGGCAGTTTTGCCGATGCCAGATTGTAGTAGCGCCACATCGGTGTTATTTAATTTACCCTCATAAATTTTACACCCAGCAATTTCGGTGGTTTTCGCTTCAGTCATATAACTTAATAAAATGGCAACTTCTTGTTCCATTGCCCCGATAATGCCAATTTTCATCTTATCTCCTTGTTTTTTTATTTTAATAGTGCGGCGGCGGTGTTTCTTCCGCACGGCTTGCGATATTACTTGGCTGCACGCCTTGTAATTTTTCGGCAAGATGGCGCACTTGATTGTGTAATTTATCCAGCGCAAATTGCTGATGAACCAGCGCTTGATTTAACTCTTCGATAGTTTGTTCTTGGAAGGCTAATTTGGTTTCCAATTCAGTGATATGCGCCAATAAATGTTCAAGATTTTGTTGCATACGTAAATAAAAGGTTGTATTAAAAAGGAATACACTTTACCCTATCCACCTGTGATTTAACACTATTTTAAAGGAAATCCTATGTTAAAAATGAAACTTTCTGTACTAGCCGTGATGACCGGCGCTGTTTTTGCCTCTCAAAACGTGTTGGCTGAAAATCCAAGTACTCAATTTGTGGATGACTCGTCTTATGCAGTCGGGGTTTTGATGGGAAAAAACATTGAGGGCGTGATTGAGTCACAAAAAGAGATTTTTTCTTACAATCAAGAGCGTATTTTAGCCGGCGTACAAGATACTTTGAAGAAAACCGGTAAATTAACCGATGAAGATCTGCAAAAACAGCTGAAAGCCTTAGATGCCTATCTGTTAGATAAAGAGAACGCCATCCAAGCGGAAAAAGACAAAAAAACCGTTGAAGCCGGCGATAAGTTCCGTGCCGAATATGAGAAAAAATCCGGTGTGAAGAAAACCGCATCAGGTTTGCTTTACAAAATCGAGAAAGCGGGTGAAGGCGAATCGCCAAAGGCAACAGACACAGTCAAAGTACATTATAAAGGCACACTTCCTGACGGTACGGTGTTTGACAGCTCATACGATCGCGGCGAGCCAATCGAATTTCAGTTAAACCAATTAATTCCGGCTTGGGTTGAAGC
>JBHBXR010000019.1:0-3957 GCA_041795785.1 Mesocricetibacter sp. | reverse complement strand
ATAACGGTGGGATCCGTTTGTAATTTCATTTTGGCTTTAAGCCGATTGATAAACACAGAAGCAACCTTTGCCCGTTCGGCGATAATGCCGGTTTCTTTCTCTACGATGGAAGCGAGAATCAGCATTTCGTAAGGATTATTCAGCGGTAAATCTTTTTCCCGTTGCTGCCAAGTCTGTTCCAAGGTTTTTTGCATACGGTCGGTAGCACGTTTCAGAAGCGCCAAATCCGTAGAATTCGGCGTGTAATTATATGTATCGGGATAAATCCAACCTTCGATTTTTTGTTGTTCCTGTAACGTCTTGATGGCGGGTAATTCCAATAAACGGAAAATTTCCTCTTCCGATTTGCCTTTTAAGGTCTGCTGTAAGTGCGGTGCGTTTTCCAAGGATTTTAGCACCTGTTTAACAGTTTCGCCTTCGGTGAAACGCAAACTGAATTGCGCCTCTTTGCCTTCGTTCAATGCTTTTAATAAATCGGCAACGGTGTTAACACCGTTGAGGGAATAAGTGCCCGCCTTGACATTGCTCAACTCGGGACGAATTTTCATCAGCCAAGGTAATAAGGCGGCGTTATCAAGCAGTTTTTCCCGCTCTAATAACGCGACCAGCTTGTTACCGGTGGTGCCGCGTTCCAAGGTAAGCAGTTGATCGGGTTTGCTGTTCACTGCTTGATTGGCAAATTGCTGCAGTTGTTGATAGCCCCAAAATGCCACGCCTGCGGCAAGCGTTAAAAGTAAAAAAATAAAAGCGAAAAATTTTTTCATACAAAATATTAATGTCTGTCGGTTGAAAATGTTTTAGTTTGACAACTATTTTTTGAATTTATTCCACATTTTGTCTTCCTCGCCGCGCCATAAACGTTGAATATTGGCGTGATGACGATAAATCAACAAACAGCAGACCAAGGCTACGGGAAAGGTGAATTCAGGTTTAAACCACCACACATAAAAAGGCACTAACAATGCGGTGACGACGGCACTTAAAGAGGAATATCCGCTGAGCAAAAACACCAGCAACCAAGTGCCCAACATGGTACCCGCTACGCCCCAAGCGATCGGCGCAATGGCGCCGAATGCAGTAGCGACGCCCTTACCGCCCTTAAAGTTGAAAAATATCGGAAAGATGTGTCCGAGACAAGCGCCAAGGGCAACCATTCCCAATTCAAAATGCGTCAGCCCTAAATAATACCCCGCCCACACCGGCAACATACCTTTCAGCATATCGAAAATCAGCACGGCTAATGCCACCCATTTACCTCCGATACGCAACACATTAGTAGCACCGGGATTATGCGAGCCTTCGGTACGCGGATCGGGTAAACAGAGCATTCGGCAGAGCAAAATCGCACTGGAAATCGAGCCCAATAAATAGGCAATCAACATATAAAAAAGTGCGAAAAGGCTCATAAACATCCTCTTTATCTGGCATAAACGGAAAAAGTTGTTCGTTATTTTACCTAAAGTTGGTAGGATTAAGCCAATAGTATTTGCTTAATTATAGGAATAATCAATGACAGATCGGATTTTTATCGAAGAGCTGACCGTTTTCGCTCAAATCGGTGTATATGACTGGGAGCAGCAAATTAAACAAAAATTGCTGTTTGATGTGGAAATGGCGTGGGATTGCCACCAAGCGGCACAAACCGATGACGTGCGTTTTTGTTTAAATTATGCGGAAGTCAGTGATTTTATTATTCAATATGTGCAATCCAAACCTTTTTTACTGATTGAACGGGTGGCTTATGAAGTGGCGGAACAATTGCAACAACGCTTTCATCTGCATTGGTTACGCATTAAACTCCGTAAACCGCAAGCCGTGGCGCAGGCGCGTAGTGTAGGCATCATCGTGGAACGGGGAAATCGCTGATGCAAAAAACCGGCTATGGCTACTTCTGCCTGATTTTAGCTACCTTATTTTGGGGCGGAAACTATATGTTCGGCAAAATGTTGAGTAATGAAATTGCGCCGATCATACTTAATTTTTCCCGTTGGTTTCCCGCCGCCGTTATTCTGTTGCTGCTATTCGGCAAACGCCTGCCGCCCTATTGGCAGACGATTCGCAAAACGTGGAAAATTTTGACCGCACTTGCCGTGCTCGGGATTATCGTGTTCCCCGTTTTTCTCTATCAAGGACTACAAACCACTACGGCGTTAAATGCCAGTATTTATTTGGCCGTCGTACCGATTGCGGTGCTGTTTTTAAACCGCCTCGTTTTCGCTGATCCGATTCGCCCGTTCGTGCTGCTCGGTGCCGTCATCAGTTTTATCGGTGTGCTGTGGTTGCTCAGCCAAGGGGAATTCAGCCGCTTATGGCAGCTGGATATCAATCAAGGCGATTTGTGGGCGATTGGTTCTTCTGTTGCTTGGGCGGTGTATTGCTGTGTGCTGCGCCTGCGACCGTCGGAATTAAGCAATTCCGTTATGTTGACTATACAGGTAACTATTGCCATGTTGATTTTTACTCCCGTGTTCCTCGGGCAACTTGCCGTTACCGACAGTTCCGTATTTGCCCGCATCACAACCCAGCAAAGCTGGATAATCCTTTATTTGATTATCGGACCGTCAATTTTATCTTATGCCTTTTGGAATTATGGTATGTCGATTGTCGGCGGTACCAAAGGCGCCGCCTTCACCAACGCCACGCCATTATTTGCCGCCGCTTTAGGCATTTTAGTGTTGGGCGAGCAGTTTCAGCCGTATCACGCTGTCAGTGCCCTGTTGATTGTGACCGGTCTGTTACTGTGTAATAAGAAATAAAGTGCGGTCAATTTTCTTTGCGTTTTCAAAACCCGCAGAAAACTGACCGCACTTTATCTGAGTATTTGCTCTCAACTCACCGCGAACCCTACCACTATGCCGGCACCGAGCAATTAATTAAACGTATTGCACTGACTCGGATCGCCGCTTTGCAAACCACGTTTAAACCATGCCAAACGTTGTGCGGACGTACCGTGCGTGAAGCTGTCGGGAACTACATAGCCTTGACTGCGCTTCTGCAAACGATCATCACCTACCGCTTCGGCGGCATTAAAGGCTTCTTCTAAATCACCGGTTTCAAATAAACCGCTTTTGGCTGCCTGATGCCCCCAAATGCCGGCAAAACAATCCGCCTGTAATTCCAACTGAACGGACAGCTGATTGGCTTTGGTGCGGTTTTGTTGCTGGGCGCGATTTACTTTTGCCAGAATGCCTAATAAATTCTGTACATGATGTCCCACTTCATGGGCGATAACATAAGCAAACGCCGTATCACCTGCAGCACCGAGCTTGTTTTTCATATCGTTATAAAAAGAAAGATCCAAATAAACTTTATGATCATTCGGGCAATAAAACGGTCCCATCGCCGATTGCCCCGTGCCACAGGCGGTATGGGTTGCACCGCTGTAAAGCACCATCACCGGTTCGGCATAACGTTGTCCGTTTTTGCCGAAATAGGCTTGCCAAGTGGTTTCCGTATCGGCTAACACGACGGCGGACAGGCTGCGTAGCTCCTGTTCTTCTTTGCTGTTTAGGGATGTTGTTTGCCCACCGTTGAAATCCGGCGTACCGACCAATCCCGATAAGTCAACACCGTAATAAGCACCGATTAATAAGATAATCAAACCGAAAATACCGGTGCTTTTACCCCCGCCAAAATTGCCGCCGGAACCGCGTCTGTCTTCAATATTGCCGCTTTCTCTTCTGCCTCGCCAACGCATATATACCTCTTTTAACTAAATGAAATTATGGCGCTATTCTACCCGAAAAGGCAGCAAAGTGCGGTCTGTTTTTTTAAATATTTATAGACTTCTCCAAATTATTTGGTTATGTTTAGTTTTCGATTTTTAATCAACTAAAAAGGAAGGAACAAAAAATGGGCTTATTTGATTTTGTCGGCGATATCGGTAAAAAAATCTTCTCTAAAGCGGAAGATGCTTCCGAAGCAGTAACCAAACATATTGTGGAAGATAACCCGGGT
>JBHBXR010000018.1:0-15789 GCA_041795785.1 Mesocricetibacter sp. | reverse complement strand
GATAGGTTATCTCGGGCGGCGTTGACCGCCCTTTTTAGGTTATTGATTTTGTTATCCCGTTTGTTTACTTTTGTCCGACTTCCCGCCAAACAAGGATTCAAAAAAACGTCGTTTTTTTTTGACCGCACTTTGTATTACGCTTTTTTTCATTTTGCCGCTACTGGCAATTATTTCCCAATCTTGGCTGGCAGATTGGCAAAATCTATGGCATTTATGGCAAACGGTTCTACCCGATTACATTTTAAATTCCCTGTTGCTGCTATTCGGCACGATTGCGCTTAGCTTAGTCTTTGCTTTGCCTTGCGCTTGGATTGTCTCTAATTATCAATTTAAAGGCCAACGTCTGTTGCAATGGGTGCTTTGCCTGCCGTTAGCGATGCCCGCTTATTTAGTGGGTTATTTATACACGGATTTATTGGATTATCCCGGTCCTGTGCAGTCTTTTCTGCGTGACTTATTCGGTTGGACAAGCGTACAGGATTATTGGTTTCCGTCGATCCGTACCCTAAGCGGCGCCTGTTTTGTGTTGGCATTGGTGTTATATCCCTATATTTTTTTATTGGTTCGCATCGCTTTGTTGGAACAATCGGAAAACCTAATCCACAGCGCCAAAATTCTCGGCGCCAGCCCTTGGCAACGGATAAAAAAAGTGGTGTTTCCGTTAACCCGTCCTGCCATTGCCACCGGTGCGGCGTTGGTCGGTATGGAAACATTGGGCGATTTCGGCACCGTCACTTATTTTGCCGTGCCGACATTAACCACTGCGGTGTATGACACATGGTTGGGTTACGGCGATCTCGGCTCCGCCAGTCAAATTTCGTTTTTTATGCTGACGCTGATTTTTATTTTAGTAATTTTAGAACGTTACAGTCGCAATAAACAGAAAACCTATCAGCGCGGTTATGAAAAAAAATCCTCATTCGGCACCTTAAGCGGCTACAAATTATATCTTGCCCAAGCCTATTGCTGGGGATTGGTCGGCATCGCCTTTTTTATTCCTTTCGCCAAATTGATCTACTGGGCGGTACATTATTTTGAAAATGCCGATTTAACCGGCTTTTTCAACTATACCTATCACAGCTTGTCCGTTTCCGTTATTGCAGCGATTATTTGTACGTTTTTAGCGCTGTTTTTAAATTTTGCCCATCGCTTAACCCAACAAAACAGCGTCAGTTATCAAAAAATCACCAACCTTAGCTTACGCTTATCTACCTTGGGTTATGCCGTTCCCGGCACAATTTTGGCGATCGGTATTCTTATTCCTTATACTGCCGCTGATCATTTGTTAAACGATCTCCTTAAACGGCTTAATTTGCCTGCACAAGGCTTAATTTTTTCAGGCACTGTTTTTGCCTTAGTCTCCGCTTATGTGATTCGCTTCTCCGCCGTCGCCATAGGCAGCATTGAAACCGGTTTTCAGAAAATTCCACCTTCTTTGGATATGGCAAGTCAAACTCTCGGTTATAACGGTTTAAAAATGTTGAGAAAAATTCATTTTCCGTTATTAACGAAAGGAATTCTGACCGCACTTTTAATGGTATTTATCGAAAGTATGAAAGAATTAAACGCTTCGTTATTACTGCGTCCGTTTAATTTCGATACCTTAGCCACCCATGTGTTTACTTTTACCTCCGACGAACAACTGGAAAACGCCGCATTACCGGCAATTACCCTCGTGTTGGTCGGTTTATTACCGGTGATATTGCTCACCCGTTCCCTAATTCTTAATGTGGAAAAAGAAAGATCATAATGAATACGCTCAACATTCAATCCGTCAGCAGCCGTTACGGTTCTCAAGCCGTATTACAGAATTTAAGCCTACAACTCGAACAAAACGAAATTCTTTGTTTACTGGGCGCCAGCGGCTGCGGCAAAACCACCTTACTGAAAGCCATTGCGGGTTTACAGCCGATCCAACAGGGTAAAATTTTACTGAATGATCAGGATCTTTCCTTATTAGCGGTGGAACAACGCGGCATCGGTTTTATTTTTCAGGATTACGCCCTTTTCCCGCATTTGACCGTGCAGGAAAACATTGCCTTCGGTTTACATAATAAAAGCGCGACGGAAAAACAAAAAATAATCGAAAAAATGACCGCACTTGTACGCTTAACCGGCTTGCTGCAACGCTATCCGCACGAATTGTCCGGCGGTCAGCAACAGCGGGTTGCCATCGCCCGTGCGCTTGCCTGCGAACCGAAACTGCTGTTATTGGACGAACCTTTTTCCAACATTGACAGTCAAGTGCGTTATCAGATGATCGAAGAAATCAAACAAATTCTCAAACAACAAAACGTCTCTGCGGTTTTCGTCACTCACAGTAAAGAAGAGGCTTTTGCCTTTGCCGATAAGCTGGCGTTAATGGAAGGGGGAAAAATCGTTCAATTCGGCAAAGCGGACGAACTGTACAGCCGCCCGAAGAATAAATTTGTGGCTGAATTTCTAGGGCAAGTGAATTATCTGAACTGCTCCGTTCAATCGACAAACAGTTTAGCTACGCCGTTGGGCGAAATCCGCTCGACGCACCCGTTGCAAACCTCCGAAGGAAAAGCGCTCGCCGCACAAAGCGCCGTTCAGTGGTTATTACGCCCGCAACATATTCAACTGGAACACAGCGACGAAGAGAATGCCGCCGTTATCGTCGGCAAGCAGTTTTTAGGTCAGCATTATTGTTATCAAGTACAGATAAACGAAACCGCACTTCAGGTTCACAGCATTCATTCGTTGCCGCTTAAACAAAAAGTGCGGTTAAATTATCACGCGGAATCTTTCGTGTTGTTTGAAAATTAAAGTAGCGGTTTCAGTGCGTTGACACAGCGTTCCACCACTTCATCAAAGGTGCCGTCGATGTCGATTTGAATCACATCCGGCTCGTCCGCTTGCGGAATTTCCAGCGTTTCAAATTGGCTTTTCAGCATTTCCGCTTTCATATAATGCCCTTTACGTTGTTTCATTCGTTGCAGCACCAGTTCAAAACTGCCGTGCAGAAATAAAAATTTAACGCTGTCATTACCCTCTCGGATCAAATCACGGTATTTCTTCTTCAAGGCCGAACATACGATAATGCCCACTTCGCTTTTTTGTTCCAAACTGAACGCCGCATCACGGATACGTTCCAACCAAGGCGCGCGATCTTCATCGTTGAGCGGCTGCCCTTGTCCCATTTTGATAATATTGGCGCGCGGATGTAAATCGTCTCCGTCAATCAATTTAATGCCCAAACGGTCAGCCACTGCCGTTCCGACGGATGTTTTACCCGTACTGGATACGCCCATCAGAATAAAACTTTTACCCTTTGCCATAATTTACTCCTCGTCGTTTGTTTTCTGTCGTATCTAAAGCTATTAAATGTTACTGGTAACTTTAATTTTCGTAAGTTATAACATAAAAAATAGTCTTCCGTATATTGTTTTTAGCTAAAACTGCAAAATATTTGAGCAAGATCACAAAAATGACATTTACTCGGAAAAAACACTTTACCTTCTTATGGTACAAGAGTATGTTACCAGTAACATCAATTCTTACTGTTGAAATCACATTTTTCCTTTTAAGCGTAAAAGAAAAATGAACCCACGGGTTCTCGGCAGTCGGTTGATCTGTCATTGATGGCGCTTACAGTTGCCGTTTAATATTAACCCCTAATGGGAGGAAGGTATCTATGTTAATTTTTATTATGATAGCGGCCATTGCATTGCTGCTTATCCTAATTATGAAATTTAAAGTTCATGCGTTTGTGGCTTTAATTATTGTCAGTTTATTGACCGCACTTGCCGCCGGTATTCCGGTCAATAAAATTCTACCGACGCTGTTGGGTGGTTTCGGTAACACCCTTGCCGCCGTTGCCTTATTGGTCGGTTTGGGGGCGATGATCGGTCGTCTGCTTGAAGTAACCGGCGGCGCCAAAGTGTTGGCGGATACCCTAATAAACAAATTCGGGGAACAAAAAGCGCCTTTTGCCTTAGGTATCGCCTCTCTGTTATTCGGTTTCCCGATTTTCTTTGATGCCGGTTTGGTAGTGATGTTGCCGATTATTTTCAGCGTCGCCAAACAATTCGGCGGTTCCGTCCTCCGTTATGCCTTCCCTGCCGCCGGCGCTTTTGCGGTTATGCACGCCTTTTTACCGCCGCATCCGGGTCCGGTCGCCTCCGGTGATTTACTCGGCGCCAATATGGGGTTATTGGTGATCATCGGGTTAATCTGCGCCATTCCGACTTGGTACGCCGCCGCTTATTTATACGGTATTTATATCGGTAAAAAAATCCATCTTGAATTACCGAAAGCTTTCCTCAACGCGGCGGCAGTCAGTGAAACGGCGGTTATGAATCCGCCTGAATTCAAAAAAGTCTTATTTATTCTTTTGCTTCCGTTGGTGTTGATCTTATTTGATACGGGATTAAACACATTATCCGTAATGAAAGTCATCGACGGTTCTCAATTATGGGTGGAAAGCTTACGTTTAATCGGCAAAACGCCAATCGCGTTACTGATTACGTTATTGGCAGCCATTATGTTGTTAAAAGATCAGCGCAGCTACGAACAAATCGAAAAAATCTGTGATAACGCGTTAGGTCCGATTTGCGCCATCGTATTAGTCACCGGTGCGGGCGGTATGTTCGGCGGCGTGTTGCGTGAAAGCGGCATCGGTAAAGAACTCTCCGCTATGTTGGCGGATACGGGAATGCCGGTTATCGTCGCCGCCTTCGTCATTTCCCTTGCGTTGCGTGTCGCACAGGGTTCGGCAACCGTCGCCTTAACCACGACTTCCGCATTAATCGCACCGACCGTTGCGGCAACCACAGGTTTAAGCCAGTTTGATTTATGCTTTATCGTGATCGCCATCGCCTCCGGCGCTACCGCCCTGTCACACGTCAACGACAGCGGATTCTGGTTGGTCAGTCGTTTCCTTGAAATGGATACCAAAACTACCTTGAAAACTTGGACAGTGATGGAAACCCTTATCGGTTTGGTCGGTTTCGCCCTCGCCGTTATCGGCAGCCTGATTTTCTAATCGGTTAGGGCAACGAGCAAAAGTGCGGTCGGATTGCAAAACGTTTTAAAATCCGACCGCACTTTGCTACAATCTCTGTCAATATTTTCATTGAGAGGGAAGCCAAATGAATCCGAGCATTATCGATATTAACGAACAAAACCTCACCGAAACCTTACAGTTATCGCAACAAATTCCCTTAGTGCTGACCTTCTATGCACCAAGCCACGAAACGTCGCAAAATTTCACTGCATTATTAGAACGCGTTACCGAGCAACATCAAGGGCAATTTATTTTGGCAAAAGTGAATTGTGAAAGCGAACAGGCAATTGCTATGCAATTTCAAATCCGCACGCTGCCGACCACCTATTTATTTAAGGAAGCGCAAGCATTGGATGCCTTTCCCGGCGCCCTTGACGAACAAAGTTTACAACAGCGGTTGGCAATTATTCTGCCGAAAGAGGAAGAAATTAAATTCAATCTCGCATTAGACTTTCTGCAAGCGGAAGATTACGATTCCGCCCTGCCGTTATTGAAAGACGCTTGGGAATTATCGGAACGTAAAAACAGCGACATCGCCCTGCTCTATGCGGAAACCTATATTGCGATGAAAAAAACCGAACCTGCATTGGAAATTCTAAATAAAATTCCGTTGCAGGATCGCGACGGACGCTGGACGGGATTGCAAGCGCAAATCGAATTATTGCTGAAAGCGGCGGATACGCCCGAAATCAAACAGTTACAGGAAGATTACGCTAACCGTCCGACTGCCCAAACCGCATTAAAACTGGCGTTACAACTGCATCAAGCCAATCGTAACGAAGAAGCCTTGAATTTATTGTTTAATCTGCTTAGACAGGATCTCAACACGGAAAACGGCGAAGTAAAACAACAGTTTTTGTCTATTTTGGCGGCAATCGGCAACAACGATCCGATTACCAATAAATACCGCCGTTTGCTTTATTCATTGTTGTATTAAAGTAAAATCACTATAATAACCGACAATTTTGATACGGATTAAGGAAGATTTATGTCTGACGTGAAACATTGCAAATTATTGATTTTAGGTTCCGGCCCCGCCGGCTATACTGCGGCGATTTATGCCGCGCGCGCCAATTTAAAACCGGTGTTGGTCACCGGCTTACAGCAAGGCGGGCAGCTCACCACCACCTCGGAAATCGAAAACTGGCCGGGCGATTTCGGCGATACGACCGGCCCCGAACTTATGCAGCGTATGTTACAACACGCTGAAAAATTTGACACGGAAATCATCTTCGATCATATCAATCGTGTGGATTTATCCTCCCGCCCGTTTAAACTTTACGGCGATATTCAAACCTTCAGTTGTGATGCGTTAATTATCGCTACCGGCGCTTCCGCCCGTTATTTAGGTTTACCTTCGGAAGAGGCTTATAAAGGTCGCGGCGTTTCCGCTTGCGCCACCTGCGACGGATTTTTCTACCGCAACAAACCGGTCGCCGTTATCGGCGGCGGTAACACGGCGGTGGAAGAAGCCTTGTATTTAGCCAATATTGCCGCCGAAGTGCATTTAATCCATCGTCGCGACAGCTTCCGCGCGGAAAAAATTCTGATTGACTGTTTATATAAAAAAGTGGAAGAAGGCAAAATCGTGCTGCATACCAACCGCACTTTGGACGAAGTATTGGGCGATAATATGGGCGTGACCGGCTTGCGTTTAAAAAACACCCGAAGCGAGCAAACGGAAGAACTGAAACTGGACGGTTTATTCGTCGCAATCGGTCATGCGCCGAATACGGAAATGTTCCAAGGTCAGCTTGAACTGAATAACGGCTATATTGTGGTGCAATCAGGTTTGAACGGTAACGCCACCGCGACTTCGGTGGAAGGCGTATTCGCCGCCGGTGACGTGATGGATCATAACTATCGCCAAGCCATCACTTCCGCCGGAACCGGTTGTATGGCGGCATTGGATGCGGAACGCTATTTGGACGCGCAGGTATAAATTAACAAAACAACGCAAAATTCAACCGCACTTTAGGGAATCCGTCGGGTTCCCTTCTTTACTGTTTACGGATATCTATTGAAAAATAAAATGGAAAAATCTCGCCAAAAATATCTATTTAAATGGCTCCGCACGCAGCAAACGCCGATTAAAAAACAGCTTAATCTGAACATTTTATTAGCAGGCATTTCTTCCGTTATTCTTGTGGCGCAAACTTGGCTGCTTGCCACATTACTGCACAATTTGATTATGCTGCATAGGGATCGCCACGAGCTGATTCCGCATTTTATCGGTTTAGTGATTGCCTTTGCTTTGCGTGCGTTAATTTTATGGTTGCGTGAAAAAATTGGTTTTACGTGCGGACAACAATTACGCAATCATATCCGCCGGCAGATTTTAGAGAAAATTCATCGTGTCGGACCGGCGGTTATCAACAACAAACCAGCGGGCAGCTGGGCAACCTTAATGCTGGAACAAGTGGAAAATCTGCATAATTTTTACGCCCGTTATTTACCGCAGCAAATGCTTTCCGTCATTGTGCCGGTGGTTATTTTAATCGCCGTGTTCCCGCTGAACTGGGTGGCGGGATTAATTTTATTGATTACCGCTCCGTTAATTCCGATTTTTATGATTCTAGTCGGTTTGGCGGCTGCCGACAGCAGCCAACGCAATATGGCGACCCTTGCCCGTTTAAGCGGACAATTTTTAGACCGTTTACGCGGACTGGAAACCTTACGACTTTTTGACCGCACTTTTGAGCAAACCGAACAAATTGAACGCCGTACGGAAGATTTCCGCAAAACCACCATGGACGTGCTGAAAATGGCTTTTTTATCTTCCGCCGTATTGGAATTTTTCACCTCCGTTTCCATTGCCATTATGGCGGTTTATTTTGGTTTCAGCTTTCTGGGGCAAATCGAATTCGGCGCTTACGGCAGCACTTCCATAACCTTGTTCGTCGGCTTTTTCTGTTTGATCTTAGCGCCTGAATTTTATCAACCGTTACGGGATCTCGGCACCTATTACCACGATCGTTCCGCCGCTATCGGCGCGGCGGACGCCATTGTAGAATTTTTGGAACAAGAAGAAATAACGCCTCACTCGGAACAACAAATCGTTCCGAATATACAAAGTGCGGTCGAAATTCGGGCTGAAAATTTAATCGCGCTTTCCCCGCAAGGCGAACCCTTAACTCAAGCGTTGAACTTCACGCTGGCGGCGCAAAGTCACAGCGCATTGGTAGGACAAAGCGGTGCGGGCAAAACATCGTTGATGAACGTATTACTCGGTTTTTTGCCTTATCAGGGCAGCTTGACAATCAACGGTACGGAACTGAACCGACTGAACCCGCCTCAGTGGCGCCGACATATTGCTTGGGTCGGACAAAATCCGTTGCTATTGCAAGGCACGATCAAAGAAAACCTTTTATTGGGTGAAATTCAAGCAAGTGATGAAGAAATCGATCAGGCGTTAATTCAGGCGCACGCGAAAGAATTTACCGATAAATTAGGCTTGGACTGCGAAATTAAAGACGGCGGCGTAGGCGTTTCCGTCGGACAAGCGCAACGTCTAGCCATTGCGCGGGCGTTATTGCGTAAAGGACAGCTATTGCTACTGGACGAACCCACCGCCAGCCTTGACGCGCAGTCGGAAAATCAGGTTTTACAAGCGTTAAATCAAATCAGTCGAACGCAAACCACCCTAATGATCACCCATCGCATTGAAGATTTGAAACAATGTGATCAGATTTTAGTGATGCAACAAGGGCAAATTATTCAACAAGGGACATTCGACCAACTGAAAGACCAAGGATTTTTTGCCGAATTATTGGCGCAACGGACACAGGATATCAATTAATGCGTGCTTTACTTCCTTTTTTAGCGTTATTTAAACACAAACACGCCAGATTTCCGCTGATTCTGGGATTGATTTTAATGATCTGCGGATTGGCGGCGAGTATCGGATTGCTGACCTTGTCCGGATGGTTTTTAGCCGCCACCGCCATCGCAGGATTCGGAACACTGTTTAACTTTTTCTATCCTTCCGCCAGTGTGCGCGGTTTGGCTATCGGACGCACGGCAACCCGTTATTTTGAAAAAATCGTCACTCACGACGCCACGTTTCGTGTTTTGGCAAAATTACGCGTACAGGTGTTCAGCCGAATTATTCCGCTCAGTCCGGCAGTATTAAACCGTTATCGCAACAGCGACTTACTCAATCGTTTGGTCGCCGATGTGGATACCTTGGACGGTTTATACCTCCGTTTAATCGCTCCCTTTCTCAGCGCAATCGTCATCATTCTGTCGATGACCGTCGGCTTGAGCTTTTTCAACGCGCCCCTAGCCTTATTTGTCGGCGGCAGTTTATTGATTTTATTATTCGTGATTCCGACGGTTTTTTATCGTTTGGGCGCCAAATTCGGTGAACAGCTTACACAATCCCGCTCCCTTTACCGTATCCGTTTTGTCGAATTTATTCAGGCGCAAGCCGAATTGTTGTTATTTAACGCGGAACAAACGCTAAAACAAAAATTAAATCAAACGGAACGGGAATGGCAATCCTACCAACAACAGGAAGCGGTTTTATCCGGCTTATCCAATGCTTTACTGCTGTTTTTAAACGGCGTTATACTCGCCGTCACCCTGTGGTTTGCCGCCGCTGCCGACTTTGGCAACGATACCTATCATGCGGCAATTATCGCTTTATTTGCCCTTGCCGCATTGGCGTCCTTTGAAATTTTAATGCCGCTCGGCGCCGCTTTCCTGCATATTGGACAAGTGATCGCCTCGGCGCAACGGATAACGGAAATTACCGCACAACCGCCGTTGGTAAAATTCGGCGGAAAACTGACCGCACTTTCCGATGAACCGTCGTTGATTCAACTACAAGACGTACATTTTCACTACCCTAACCGTGACGATATTGCCTTAACGCATTTCAATTTGACTATTGAGCAGGGGAAAAAAATCGCCGTTTTGGGCAAAACCGGCAGCGGTAAATCCACTTTATTACAGCTTTTAGTACGTAACTACGATGCGTCTCAAGGACAGATTCTACTCGCCGGTCAACCGATTCAACAATATACGGAACAATGCCTGCGCGCGCACATTTGTTTTTTAACCCAACGGGTGCATACGTTTAGCGATACGTTGCGTAACAATCTGCAAATCGCCACGCAAGAAAAAATCAGCGATAAACAAATGCTCGACGTGCTTAACCAAGTGGGATTGGGCAAATTGACGGAACAGGAACAAGGCTTGGATTTATGGCTCGGTGACGGCGGCAGACCGCTTTCCGGCGGTGAGCAACGCCGTTTGGGATTGGCTCGGATATTGTTAAACAACGCGCCGATTTTATTGTTAGACGAACCGACCGAAGGTTTGGATCGCGAAACCGAGCGTCAGGTTTTGCGTTTATTGCTGCAACATTGCGCGGATAAAACCCTGATTATGGTGACTCACCGTTTGACGGCAATCGAACAATTCGATCAAATCTGTGTAATTGACGATGCCAAATTAATCGAACAAGGAAATTACGCCGAATTGATAAGCAAAGAAAACGGATTTTTCAAACGCTTGGTGGAACGGATTTAGTTTGTACTCAGCGTAACCGCTATGCAAGAGCCGCAATTAGGCTGGTTTGTCTTCATCCGTTGACGGAGGAAGGACGGCGAAAGGAAAAGGAAACCCATGCCGGCGAGCCTCTCCCGACGCGTGTCCCAAATCCAACAATCAAAGTGCGGTCGATTTTCAGCTTATTTTTTCAATGTGAAAAAATGTCTTAAATTTTGACCGCACTTTATCTATTTTTCTTAATTAGATACTGACACGCGTCGGGAGACGCGCGTCAGCAGGTTTTTTTCCATTTATTACAAATATTATTCCAACCGTCTATAAAGTATGGTTGTTTTCGAAACACTTCTTTTTTATCTAACAATATCATATTTTAAAATACTTCCTAAAATGGAAACTGCATTAAATGCCATCTATTTCTAAATATATATATGTATAAAATAAAAATTATCATAAAAAACAATACATATAAAATAAAAAACCATTTTTTATTTAATTTATTAAATATATAAACTAAATATAATGAAAAAATTAATGACAGCGAAAGGGAAGTTAATACTGCATCCCCATGATCTCGTTCCCCGCCACCACCAAAGCGATAAAGAAAATCAGGAAATAGTGTCCAAATAAAAAAATTAAAACTTCCCCAAGACAAGCCGCAAAAACTAATAACAAATATAAATATTGAAATAATGAATTTAATTATTTTATTTCCCAAAACAATACCTCCTTGGATTCCGTCAAATCGGATCCCCCCCAATCATCTGCTATTTCTAGTAAAGTAAGCCTTAATTGGCTACGTACATATGCCATACTAGCCAATTCCCCAAGCTGACGCGCGTCAGCAGGGGGTTGTAAATTCAAACTTTTCTATTTGGAATTAGTGAAATTATCCCCCAAAATGTCTTAACGCCCACAAATTCCTGATTAAAGCCCTCATTAACAATTTCAATATAATATGTAGTATTTCTTGCAAATTGATAACAAGAATTTTCTTTTGACTTGTAATATCCTTTTAAAATTACTGCTGAAATAAAGCTATTATTTAATAGTTTTATTTCAGCAGGAATCTCTCTCATAGAACCATAAATTTCATCTGAATCAAAATTCATCATATATACTTTTTTGCGTTCTAATAACACCTTATTTTTATTATAAATATATACTGTAAAATGTGGTTTACTTTTAGCATTATAATAAAAATCATCTTCTGTCAAGCTATATTCATGATATTTACCTTTGGATAATTTATCATTCTTAGAAAATCCTTCATAATCCAAAGCCAATTTAAAACATTTAATATATCTATCAGACAGATTATGGTATTTAATAATTTTAGTTCCAGGTTTGATTATCCCAATTTCATCCCAATAAGATACCCTATCCTCTTCTCTTGTTTGAGGAAATAATAAATAGTTAGTATCAATTAAATTTTACTATGAGTTGTATTGATATATGAAAAGCAGAAAATAAAACTATTACACTAACACAAAACCAATGTTTTTTTAAAAACGCAATCATAAGTCCTCCTCACAAAACACCTCAAAAAAACACCGCACTTTTCTCTTCCACTGCGATTTACCATCATTCTAACCCATAGAAAAAACAAAAACCGTGAACGGCTTCACAAACCTTCAAAATTAGTGAGTTATCCCTTTCTATGAACGGTTACGGGTTAAATTTTAGTGAGAAAGTGCGGTGAGTTTTGAGGGAGTTTTTAGGTTGGTTGAAATAATAGCCGGCTACATAATATCTGTAACCTAAGGCGTTAGGCACTTTTTAGCAACTATTTTGATAAATTATTCCAACCCGCTACGAATTTTAGGTTCGAAAAAATCGTAATCCACCAGAAAAGCATCATGTCCGTAATCGGAGGCAAATTCGTAATATTGCAGATTGACGCCGTTTTGTTCCAACAGCTGTTTGCTTTTATGTAAATCAGTGAGTTTGAAAAGTTGATCATTCGCCACGGCAACCAAGGTGTAGCGGGCTTTAATGCGTGATAACGCCACTTTCATATTTTCATAACCCAACGACGGATCGTATAAATCCATAGCGCGAATTAAATGCAAATAAGTGTTGGCATCAAAACGGGCGAGGAATTTCTGTCCTTGATAACTCAAATAGCTTTCCACCTGAAAATAATCGCCCCAAAACTGTCCTTCGTTTTTAGTCGCTCTGCCGAAGGCTTTGGCTAATTGAATATCGGTGCGGTAAGTCAACATCCCCAACATTCTGGCAATAGCCAATCCTCTGTGCGGCGGTTCGCCGTCGTAATAATCGCCGTTATTGAAATTCGGATCATTAATAATCGCCTGACGCATAACGTGGTTGAAGCCGATGGCTTCCGCACTGAGCGTTAAAGAAGAACAAAGATTGATGATATTATCGACAAAATCGGGGTAATCAATCGCCCATTGGGTCGCCTGCATACCGCCGAAAGAACCGCCGATGACGGCGTGTAAATGGGATAAGCCGAGATAATCCAATAAGGCTTTTTGCACTTTCACCATATCCTGAACGGTGATTTTCGGAAATTGGCTGCCGTATGCTTTGCCGGTTTGCGGATTAATGGAAGCAGGGCTGGTCGAACCTTTACAACCGCCCAACACATTAGAGCAAATAAAGAAGTATTTCGCCGTGTCTAAAGCCAAACCCTCGCCCATAAAACTTTGCCACCAGCCCGACGCTTCCGGCTGCGCAAAATAAGGTTCCGCATCACCGGTCAGCGCATGGCAGATCAAAACCGCATTACTTTTCTCCGCATTCAGAGAACCGTAAGTCTGATAAGCGATCTCAATATGATCAAGCTGTCCGCCCAACATCAGACTTAGCGGTTGTTCAGTGAAAAGTGTCGTTTTTTGTACTGCCATTGATTATTCCGTAAATAATAAGACGGTTCGTCCTGAAAGCCCTGAAAAATTAGCTATAAGCTACCTTTGTATGCTTTTCTTGTCAAGAAATTTTAGCCGTCTAAACGGCTAAAATTACGCTTGAACTTAGCGATTTTTTTCATTAAGGTAAACACATTCAAAGAAATAATAAAACGGGATAGATAAATGTTAAACCATCAAGAAGGGCAACAACGGATTGTTTCTTTCTTCGCTAAATTTTCATTTAGACGTTTCGCCCGTTATTTGCTTATTTTTACCGCGACCTTCATTCTTTTTATTCTCACCGTCGATCAAAGCATCGCTTTCTATGTGCGTGAAAATATTTATACCAATCCCGATGAAATCCCTCATCGCCCTTACGGCGTCGTCCTCGGCACCTCTAAATATGTGGTCAATAAAGGGCTGAACCCCTTTTATGACAACCGTCTGAAATCCGCCAAGCAGTTATTTGACAACCATAAAATCAATTATTTGTTGTTAAGCGGAGACAACCGCACCCATCAATATAATGAGCCGCGGACAATGATTCGGGATTTGAAAAAAATGGGCATTGAAGAACAGTTTCTTTTTCCCGATTATGCGGGATTTCGTACTCTAGACAGCATTATCCGCGCCAAAGAAGTGTTTCACGCCGAACCGATGACCATAATCACCCAGCGTTTTCACTGTGAACGCGCCTTATTTATTGCGCAATATTACAACATCAACGCCATCTGCTTTGCCGCACCGGATCCCGAAGTATATACCATGGTCAGACTACGCGACGTATTCGCCCGTTTTCTGATGTTATGGGAATTATTCATCGAAAAAGAACCGCACTTTTTAGGTAACCCCGAACCGTTGCCGACACCGACGGAAATCGCCGTATAAAAGTGCGGTCGCTTTTTATCGAATTTTATCAAATGCCGGTTACATCAAACTTGGTCAAATCAATTTTATCTTCCGTACCGTAAAATTCGCATAGCGCTTTGCGTAACTTTTCCGCCCGTTTCGGTAAACCTTTCTGCGCATAAACTTGCACTTGCTCATACACCGCTTGTTTAAACGGTTGCGTATCGCCGGGATTACCGTTCAAATTATCCGCACTGGCAAAATAGCGAAAACCGGCGGCAACGGATAAAATCCATTCGATTGCCTGCGGTTTGACTTCCACTTTTTCAAAATCACGTTGACGTTCTTCGGAACGACCGTCCGGCTCATACCAATAGCCGAAATCTTCCAATTTACGTCGTTCTTTACCCGCCACCAACCAATGAGCGATTTCATGCAACGCGCTGCTGTAAAATCCGCGCGCAAAATAAATCCGATGATAAGGATATTCCTCATCCGCCGGTAAATAAATCGGTTCATCACCGCCTTTCACCAATCTGGTGTTATATTCTTTCTCAAAACATTGGTTAAAAATATGAATAATGTCTGTAAGTTGATGTTCCACTGTCACTCCGAATATATCAATTAAACAAAATCCTATATAGCATATCAGAACTGCGCATCCGCTCCGTATTTTTTCGCAAATTTCATTATTATTTCCGCTTCCGCTTGTAAACAAATCGGTATTTAATTTTTATTATTAATCAGTTAAACTGCACTCCGATTTTAGTTAAAAATATCATCACGCCTCCTTGATTAAAGTTAAAGGAACTGAATTATGAAGAAAAAACTCATTTTATTACTCTCCTCCGCCCTGCTGCTAACAGGTTGCGCCGGCTATAAAAATCCCGCATTAACCCAACTCAAAGGAAAACACATTTCCGAAGTACAAAGCAGGATCTCCCGTTTTGACAGCGTGGATACCAGCGGAATGTTTTCCAACCATTATTATTTATATGACAAATGTATTCATGTCGGCGACAACATTACTTATAACCGATGGGGAGAAATTCTTTCCCGCACACCGATAGAAAAGTGCGGCTATATCCGTTTTGAAACCGATAAAGACGGAATAATCGAAAATTATGCCGAACATGGCTACACCACAGACGCCGATTTTGAAAGCTATTTTAAAGACTTAGTCGTTATTGAAAAATAATTAGAGGGAAAAAATATGTATAAAAAAGTGCTTATTTCCTTATTAGCCGCCACATTTTTTGTGACCGGCTGCGAATCATCCGGCGGCAGTCGAAACGCAAATAACGCTTCACCTACACCGCAACCTATTATTGATAAACTGATTGAAGCGGAAAAATTGGCGGCAAACGGACAGCCTCAAGCGGCAGTGGATATGGCAATGCCTCACACCCAATACGGCGACGGCTCCGCCGAATTGAGCATCGGTTATATTCATAATGAATATCTTAAAGACAAAATCAATGCGATTAATTGGTATAAAAAATCCGCTGCCAAAGGCAATAT
>JBHBXR010000017.1:0-12678 GCA_041795785.1 Mesocricetibacter sp. | reverse complement strand
GGATATATCGGCAAATCCGCACGGCAGGACGTAGATTATGAAATTAACGGCGTGACGCGCGTTAACGATGAAGATCTCGGCTACGTCAGCGCCAAAGTGTTTTCGCCGAATGAAACTCGTCCGAGTTATTTGGCGTCATTTACCGCCGATGCCTGCGAACGTTGTAATACGATGATTGAATTGAAAAAGTCTGCGCCGCACAAGCGAATAGTCAGCTTACGCAGCGAATATTTTCCGTTAGAAACCTTGCTGAAAGCTTTTCGGTTGCCGGTGTTTGCCGGCGGCAAAGGCGATATTGAAGCGGAGTTGCAATTTGACCGTTTACAGCCCGAACGGGGACGTTTTTTAATCAATGTGGAACAAGGGAAACTGCAAGGGTTGAATTTTCTGCAATTGGTCAGTCAATATCTGCCGATTAATTACAGTCAAACAAATGAATTGGCAACGCCTTACGAACGGTTTATCGCCGTTTTCCGTTGGCACAAACAAGGGCTTTTAATTGATGATCTTCATTTACGCAACAAAGACTTATTGATTTTCGGCAGAGGCAGAGTCGAATTGGATAAGATGTTGTGTGACGTTCGTTTGAATATCGGCATCGACGAACCTCAATACCAAAATCTTTCCTTGCCGATGCACTTTTTTGACAGCTGCTATTCGCCGCAATATAAAATTGAAATCAATAAAGGTTTGCGTGATCAGCTGAAACATTTCCTAAAAGAGAAATTGAATTAATGTTAGCAAATAAAGTCGTTGAGCGGATGGCGTATTTCCGCGTACTTACCTTGGCTTGCGCCGCATTTATATTTAATACCACCGAATTTATTCCGGTCGCACTGTTATCGGATATTGCCGCCGGGTTTGAAATGCCGGTAGCACAAACGGGTTGGATGATCACCGTATATGCGTGGATTGTTTCCTTGTTGTCGTTGCCGTTTATGTTGATGACCGCCAAACTAGAACGTCGCAGTTTGTTGATTAAACTGTTGTTGGTGTTTATCGCCAGCCATATCCTATCGGTATTTGCATGGAACTACTGGATCCTGTTGATTTCACGCATCGGCGTTGCGTTTTCCCATGCAATTTTTTGGGCGATCACCGCCGCCTTAACCATTCGGGTTGCGCCGAAAGGCAAACAGACCCAAGCGATCGGTTTATTGGCAATCGGCAGCGCGCTGGCAATGGTGTTGGGATTACCGCTCGGACGAATTATCGGACAACTGCTCGGCTGGCGCGCGACCTTTGCCTTAATAGGCGGTATTGCGTTCATCGTTATGCTTCTGTTGGCGCGTTTATTACCGCATTTACCGAGTAAAAATTCCGGTTCTCTTGCCAGTGTGCCGATGTTGTTTAAACGCCCGCTGTTGGTGGGGTTATATATCCTGACGATTATCGTGGTGTCCGCCCATTTCACCGCTTACAGCTATATTGAGCCTTTTATGCTTAATATCAGCCGTATGGACGCCAATATGGCAACCGCCGTGTTGTTGGTTTTCGGTTTATCGGGTATCACAGCCAGTTTATTATTTAACCGTTTTCACCGTTTCGGACCGGCTAAGTTTTTAGTGTTGGTGATGGCAATGCTAGTGGCGGCATTGTTGCTGCTTCTGCCGCTAAGCGATAATAAGTATTTTATGTTCGCCTTGGTATTTATTTGGGGAATCGGCATTTCGGGGATTGGTTTAAGCCTGCAAGTGCGCGTGTTGCAGCTTGCGCCCGACGCAACGGACGTTGCTATGGCAATGTTTTCCGGTATTTATAATATCGGCATCGGCGGCGGCGCCTTAATCGGCAACCAAGTCATGCTGCATTTAGGGCTGCCGAATATCGGTTTTATCGGCGCAATCCTCGCGTTAATCGGGTTGGTGTTGTTTGTCAAAGTGCATTTAAAATACCGACATTTACCGATAAAAGCGTTGAAATAATATAAAAGTGCGGTCGGAATTTTAAGTGTTTTTTCGACCGCACTTTTGCTATTTTCGTTAACGCTTCGCCTTTTTAATAAACTTCATTAATCGTTTACGTTTACGCAGTTGGGTTGGCGTTAAAGTGTTGCGTTTGCCGGCGAACGGATTATTGCCTTCTTGGAATAACAAGCGGATCGGTGAGCCGATGATTTTCAGGCTCTTGCGGTAATAATTGGACAGATAGCGCTTATAGCTGTCCGGCAGTTTATCCGGTTGGTTGCCGTGAATGACGATAATCGGCGGATTGTAGCCGCCCGGGTGAGCGTATTTGAGTTTAATCCGACGACCGCTGATCATCGGCGGTTGGTGCTCGTCCGTTGCCATTTGCAGAATACGGGTCAGCATTGAAGTAGTCATTTTCTGCGTGGCACAGGCATAAGCTTCTTTAACGGAGTCAAACAGATTTCCTACGCCGCTACCGTGTAATGCGGAGATAAAATGCACGCGGGCAAAGTCGATAAAATCCAAACGGCGATCCAGTTCCGATTTCACCCGATCTTTGATGTCCTGATTCAAACCGTCCCATTTGTTCACCACGATAACCAGCGAACGCCCCGCATTGAGAATAAAGCCGAGTAGGGAGAGATCCTGATCGGAAATTCCTTCCCGCGCATCAATGGTGAGTAACACTACGTTGGCATCTTGAATTGCCTGTAATGTTTTGATCACGGAGAATTTTTCTACCGTCAAATGCACCTTGCCGCGCTTGCGGACACCGGCGGTATCAATAATGGTATATTGCTGACCGTCCCGTTCCATCGGAATATAAATACTGTCGCGCGTAGTGCCCGGCAAGTCGTACACCACTACGCGTTCTTCCCCTAAAATGCGGTTGGTGAGTGTAGATTTGCCCACGTTCGGACGACCGACAATGGCGATTTTGATATTTTTTTCTTCGGGTACTTGCTCTTCTTCCAGTGCTTCGTCTAACAGCGCGGTGTCATTTTCGTCGGTAAAATCAAAATCGTTGTCCCATTCGTCTTGCGCCGAATCTTGCTGATTTTCGACCGCACTTTGTTCCGCCTGATTCATTTTTTCCGCTAACGGTGCCAAAACTTCTTCCATTAATTGCGTGACGCCGCGACCTTGGGACGCCGCGATTTGTGCGATATCGCCTAAGCCGAGCTGATAAAATTCGGCACAATGGGAATCCGCATCAATACCGTCGGTTTTATTGGCGACGACTACTGTCGTTTTATTTTGACGCTGCCGCAGATAGTTGGCAATGCCGATATCCGCAGGCGTTAAGCCTGCTCTTGCGTCGACTAAAAACAGCACCACGTCCGCTTCTTCAATGGCAAGCAGGGATTGCTCCGCCATTTTTTCTTCTACGCCTGCTTCCGAACCGTCGATTCCGCCGGTATCAATTACGATAAAATCATAGCCGGCGATATTCGCCTGACCGTATTTACGGTCACGGGTCAGCCCCGGAAAGTCCGCAACCAACGCGTCACGGGTACGGGTTAAACGGTTAAATAAAGTTGATTTTCCCACATTAGGACGACCAACCAGCGCAACTACGGGCGTTGTCATAAAAACCTCTGAATAATAAAAATAATGTGCAATGTCGCGAAACCGCACTGAAATGACGGGCATTATAGCGGATTTTGCCTGAGATGAGAAATGACGGACGAAAGAAGTGCGACGGTTTTATAAAACGGAAAAAAACCGACCGCACTTTTGGACTAGTTGTATCAGGCTGCGGATTTTTTGCTAAATCCGATATACAGACAGAATATAAATCCGAGTATTAAGCCGTAAGGCGTCCATTCGCTGATTCCCGCGCCTGAAGCGGCAAGGCTTAAGCGATGTGCGGCAACGGCACCGAGCAACATACCGAGGATAAACATGGCGGAATCGTTATCGCCTTCACCGAGGTGAACCAAATGTTTGCCCGGACAGCCGCCGCCTAAAGAAAAACATAAGCCGCATAATGCCATTCCGAGAAAGTTCCAAATGTATTGATTGTGCGCAATAGGCTGTTTTTCGATACCAAGGTTGAATTGTCCCAAAGCAATATTTGTAATGACGGCGAAAACGACTAACGCAATAACGCCGTTTAATAACGTCGGATCACGGAACAAAATGAAGTTACGGAAAGCCCCTATGGAACAAAAACGGGATTTTTGCATTAAGACTCCGAGCAATAAACCGGCGCCTAATGAAAGCCATAAATTAGCATGTTGTGCGCCCGGGCCTTTCTGTGAAAAATAAATCGGCAGGTTTTCGCCGAAACTGAAACGGGTTAATAAACCGATAAATAAAACGGCGGTGATGATAATTGCAATAAAACCGAGCGGCTTACTTTGTTCATGCGCACGACCTAAGGAAAAACCGCGGTTGGCGAAAAAAATCCCGCCCAAGATACCGGCAAACAAACCGACAATTCCCGCGATAGCGGTTAAATCGCCGCCGCCCAGCCGCAAATAAGCGCGCCAAGGGCAGCCTAAAAACGTGAGTGCGCCGAGCATGGCAAAAAAGCCCAGTCCGACACGGATTAAAGAAGCGGAACCGCCGCGCGGTCGGAATTCTTTGGCGAAAAATGCGCTGATCAGCGCGCCGAAGATTAAACCGATAAGTTCGGGACGAATGTATTGTAGCGAAGCGGCTTGATGCATACCGAGCGCACCTGCGGTATCGCGTAGGAAACAAGCGGCGCAAAAGCCCATATTGCCGGGATTGCCGTTATAGGTTAGAAGTGGAGCAACGATACCAAGTGCAGCACCTGCAACCACAGGCCAAGCTAAGATTTTCATAATTAGACCCTTGTGATATCTGATTGAAATTAAATTGTAATTTGTTAAAGACCGCTAAATTCGTATAAATTTAACAGCAAGCTCATTGTAATAAAGAAAAAAGGCGCGTAAAGAAAATTCTGTGAGAATTGTGATCTAACGCATATTTAGGACAATAAAAAAGCACCTTTAAGGTGCTATCAAAATTGGCGGAACGGACGGGACTCGAACCCGCGACCCCCTGCGTGACAGGCAGGTATTCTAACCAGCTGAACTACCGCTCCGCATTATGAGGAGTTAAAACGAAAATTGGCGGAATGGACGGGACTCGAACCCGCGACCCCCTGCGTGACAGGCAGGTATTCTAACCAGCTGAACTACCACTCCGCACAGGTGACGCAAATGATAATGGCGAACGGATATGCCGTCAACTCTTTTTTGTAAGTTTATGTGCGCCTGCTTAATCCATAACCGATTTAATGCACGCTTTCGGAACGGGATAATTTATCCCATAAACAATTGTCTTTGCTTTTTTTATTGATTAATTTGAGGTATTCCGAATGCGCCTGTCGTTCTTCTTCGGAAGGTTGTTGCAGCAATAAATCTTGCGTAAAACCGACCGCACTTTTCCCTTGCGTTTGTGCGGCGGAAACGATGATTTCAGGCTCGTTATCATCGAACAGACTGGTTTGTCCGCCCGTCATCGATAAATAAACATCGCCGAGAATTTCCGCGTCCAGTAACGCGCCGTGCAGCGTTCGCTTGCTGTTGTCAATACCTAAGCGATCGCATAGTGCATCCAAACTGTTACGTTTGCCGGGATACATTTGGCGCGCCATTTGCAAGGTGTCGGTAACCAAACAAATATCTTCGGTTTTTACATTTAGTTGATGTTTGGCGAATTCATAGTCCATAAAACCCACATCGAAGGGGGCATTGTGAATCAATAATTCCGCTCCGCGGATAAACTCGATAAACTCTTGCGCCACGGCGGCGAAATCAGGTTTGTCCGCCAGCATTTCATCAGTGATACCGTGAACCTTAATCGCATCGGGATCCACTTCGCGATCGGGTTTAATATACAGATGCAGCTTACGCCCGGTATAGCGGCGGTTAAGCATTTCCACCGCGCCGATTTCAATAATGCAATGTCCTTCGTAATGTGCGCCGAACTGGTTCATACCGGTGGTCTCGGTATCCAGCACGATTTGTCGGTTGGGAGTCAGTTCCGTTTTCATTTTTCTCAACTGTTTATTTAACTGATTTTGCGTTATTATCACCGCATTTAGCGAATTATTGAAACAAATTATGCAAAAACAAATTGAAATTTTTACCGACGGATCCTGTTTGGGCAATCCCGGTCAGGGCGGAGTCGGGATTTTATTGCGTTATAAACAACACGAAAAACAGATTTCCAAAGGTTATTTCTTAACCACAAATAACCGTATGGAATTATTGGCGGTGATTGAAGCCTTAAATACCTTGAAAGAACCCTGCACGGTGAAATTGCACAGCGACAGCCAATATATGAAAAACGGCATTACGCAATGGATTTTTAACTGGAAGAAAAATAATTGGAAAACCAGCAATAATAAAGCGGTAAAAAATCAGGATTTATGGATACAGCTCGATCAGGCGATTCGCAAACATCATATTCAGTGGCAATGGGTGAAAGGGCATTCGGGACATCGTGAAAATGAAATTTGTGATGAATTGGCGAAACGGGGCGCGGAAAACCCGACGTTGGAAGATACGGGCTATCAGCCGGAATAAACACGCATAACCGCTAAAAGTGCGGTCGGAATTTAAGTAGAAATCGGACGAATTTGTAAGAGGTGAAACATGAATAACGTTATCAATGTTGCCATTGCCGGCTTCGGTTTTTCAAGTCGGGTTTTTCATACGCCTTTTTTGCAAAATGATCCGCGTTTTAGGGTGAAAAAAGTCTATGAACGTCGCACCGATAACGCATTGGAATATCTGCCGAATGTCGAGATTGTGCGCGATTTCAATCAATTATTAACCGATGAAATCGATTTGCTGATTATCACCACCCCGAATCAAACTCTCTACGATATGGCGAAAGCCGCGTTATCGGCGAAAAAGCATGTGTTGGTGGAAAAGCCGTTGGCGGTTACGCGTCTGCAGGCGGAAGAATTAGGCGCGTTGGCAAAACAACAGGGCGTATTACTAACGGTCTATCAAAACCGCCGCTGGGATAACGCTATTGTCACGGCAAAACAAATATTAGCGCAACATTTACTCGGCGAACCCGTAGATTGTGAAATCCGTTACGAACGTTACGCTAAAGAGAAGAATGCGAAAGCTTGGAAAGAAACCGGCGAAAAAGGCACCGGCTTGGTCTATGATTTGGGCATACATTTGCTTGATCAGGCGGTTTATTTGTTCGGCAAGCCGACGGAGATTTTTGCCGATATCCGTTATCAGCACGAAGGCGCGGTAAGTGACGATAATTTCACTATTCATCTTTATTATCCTTCAGGCTTGAAAGTAGCACTCTATGCAAGCAAATATGTGCGGGAAAAAGGCAGGCATTTTGTGTTGCACGGCAAATCGGGTTCTTATGTCAAAGAGAAATTCGATCCGCAGGAAGCCTTGTTAATGCAGGGCGTTGTGCCGCAAGGAAACTGGAATGCGGAGCCGGAAACGGATTGGGGCATTTTGCATACGGAAATTAACGGCGAAGTGATTCGTCGACCTTATGCCAATGTGCCGGCGAGTTATTGTGATTTTTATCATAATTTGTATGCCGCATTAACGAAACGGGAAGCCCCTGCGGTGACGGTAGAACAAGCGGCGGTTGTACTTGGTTTAATTGAAAAGGCGTTTGAGAGCGCACAGAAAGGTTGCAAGTTGGAAGTCTAAATTTTTAATCGGTTTTAAAAATTAATTATAGAATTAATAATAGCTAAATACTATCAAATCTATTTGCTATAACCGTTTTATTTGCGTGCCTTCTTTTCTTATTATGAACCCGACAAAACACAGGTTCATAACAAAAAAGAGGAAAACATTATGACGAATAATATCGGTTTAAACAAAGCAACATCAGCGAAAATCGCTGCAGAATTAAATAAATTACTGGCAAGTTATCAAGTATTTTATATGAATGTGCGCGGTTATCACTGGAACATTAAAGGTGTAGGTTTTTTCTCATTACACGAGAAATTTGAAGAATACTACGATAATTTAGTGGAAAAAGTGGATGAAATTGCGGAACGTATTTTAACCTTGGGTCATACTCCGGTGCATGCTTTCAGCGAGTATCTTAGCGTTTCCCGCATTAAAGAACATAAAAACGCCTCAACGGCGCAGGATTGTTTGCAGGGTACGTTGGAAGGTTTCAAGACGCTATTGGCTCAGCAACGTGAGATTCTTGCCGTCGCCGCTGAAGCGGATGACGAAGGTTCGGCTTCCTTAATGGGCGATTACATCAAGGAGCAGGAAAAGATTATTTGGATGTTAAGCGCCGCTTGCGAAACTTGCCACCAGTAAGAATGTCGTAAAAGTGCGGTCGGATTTTCCATTGTTTTTTTAAATAATGCCGCAATAAAAAAATCCTTAGCCGTAACGCTAAGGATTTTTTGTATGATGTTTTTAACCCTTACTTCTCAAACAACTCGGCGTGTAATTCACGCACTACGTCGTCAGCTTGCGAGCTGTGAACTAAGGTGCAGATATTATTGGTGCTGGCGCCGTAGCTGATCATACGCACGTTATAACGTTCCAATGCCGTGAAAATGCGTTTTGCAATGCCGGCGGAAATATGCAGATCATTACCGATTAAAGCAACCAAAGCCAGTCCTGTATCCACTTTGACGGTGCAAAGCTCGCTGAGTTCGGTCAATAGCTCATTGGATAACAAATCCGCACCGGATGAAGCCGAACCGGTTTTATCCAAGGTTAACGCAACACTGACTTCCGATGTTGTAATGGTGTCCACGGAGACTTTGTATTTAGCCAATATATTGAATACTTTGGCTAAGAAACCTTGCGCGTGCAGCATATTCAGACTGGATAGCGTCAGTAGTGTTTGATCGCGACGTAATGCAATCGCACGGAAAGTCGGGCGCGGTTGCGGATCGCGGGTCACCCAAGTACCGCCGTCCTGCGGGGCTTTACTTGAGCCGACATAAACCGGAATATTACTGCGTACGGCAGGCAACAGCGTGGCAGGGTGCAGCACTTTCGCGCCGAAAGTCGCCATTTCCGCCGCTTCGGCAAAACTCATGGTATCAATGCGTTGTGCAGCCGGAACGATACGCGGATCCGTCGTATAAATGCCCGCTACGTCCGTCCAAATCAATACGTCTTTAGCATTCAATACTTCAGCCAATAAAGCGGCGGAATAGTCTGAACCGCCGCGTCCCAAGGTGGTGGTTTTGCCGTGCGGATCACGTCCGATAAAGCCCTGTGTGATTACCAATTCACCACGGTCGATTAACGGTTTTAAAATATTGTCGCTGTTTTTCTGCGTTTGTTCGTCATCCGGCGCCGCTTTACCGAAATTGCTGTTGGTTGCCACGATGGTGCGTACGTCAACCCAAGTGGCTTGCGTATTTAGTTCGCGTAATAATTGTACGAAGATCTTGGTGGAAATCATTTCGCCGTGACTGATCAATTCATCGGTTAATGCGAGAGAAGTTGCCAAACTGGCGGCTTCGGACAGGGATTCAATGTTTTTTAACAAGGCTTCCACTTCTTCGCGCACGCGAGCGGGATCTTTTAATTCGTTTAAAATGTTTTCTTGAATTTGACGGACTTCCGCCAGTAATTTCGCCCGTTGCGGCGCTTCACAACCGTTGGCAAGCGCAACCAATAAATTGGTTACGCCCGCAGAAGCGGAAAGCACCACGACACGGGTGTTCGGATCGGCAATCACGATTTTGGCGGAAGCCTCCATCGCAGCGTAATTGGCAACACTGGTGCCCCCGAATTTAGCAACTGAAAGATTAGACATAGATAATTCCTCTTAGAAAGTAAAATGTTGTGTTTGATATAGAAATAGCGATTAAATAAAAAATTGTCAAATAAATTATGCAAAAATTTAAATGACAATTTTATAAAAATAACGAATATTAGATTTTATTCATTTTTAATTGCTTTAATTAAATAAAATCAAGCTATTTTCTGGTGGTGTAGTCGCCGTGACAAACCCATTTGTAAGTCGTCAGCGCTTCCAATCCCATCGGACCGCGGGCGTGCAGTTTCTGCGTGCTGACCGCCACTTCCGCCCCCAAACCGAATTGTCCGCCGTCGGTGAAGCGGGTGCTGGCGTTTACATACACGGTTGCAGCGTCCACTTGAGCCACAAATTGCTGCGCCAGTTTTTGCGAAGAAGTTAAAATCGCTTCCGAGTGCTGGCTACCGTATTCGCGAATATGCTCTACCGCTTGGGTTAAATCCTGCACAACGACAACATTCAACACCGGCGACAACCATTCGTTGCGTAATTCGCTGTCCTGTACGGCTTCAACCGGTGCATTAACCGCTTGTAAAATGGAAAGTGCGGTTGGATCCGCATGAAATTTTACATTTTTGACGCTTAAATGATGCGCCAGTTTCGGTAAAAACTCTGCGGCGATGCTTTCCTGCACCAACAGCGTTTCCACCGTATTACAAGTGCTTGGACGTTGGGTTTTGGCGTTATCAATCACTACCAGCGCTTTTTCCTGCTCGGCGCTTTCTTCTACGAAAATATGACACACGCCGATACCGCCTACAATTACCGGAATAGTGGAATGTTGTTTGCACAGTTCATGCAAAGCCGCACCGCCGCGCGGAATAATCATATCCACATAACGATCCAGTTTTAACAATTCCATGACCAATGCACGATCGGGATCGGTTATCGCTTGCACCGCCGCTTTCGGTAAACCGGCTTGTTGCAACGCGTCTTGTACCACATCCACTAAAATTTTATTGGAATGTTGGGTTTCTTTACCGCCGCGTAGAATCACCGCATTGCCGGTTTTCAAACATAAACCGGCGACATCAATGGTCACGTTCGGACGAGCCTCATAAATCGTGCCGATAACACCTAAAGGCACGCGTACGCGTTCCAATTTTAAACCGCTGTCTAATACGCCGCCGTCGATTAATTTTCCTACCGGATCCGCCAGCGAAATGACGTGACGCACATCATTGGCAATGGCCTTCAAACGTTCTTCCGTTAATAATAGACGGTCAATTAACGCGTCGGTTAACCCGTTTTCTCTTGCCGCCTCGATATCTTTGGCATTTTCCGCCAAAATGGCGTCCGTTTGCCGTTCCAGTTGATCGGCGATAATTTGTAACGCACGGTTTTTTTCCGTTTGCGAAAGTTGCGCTAATACAAATGCCGCTTGTTTGGCATTTTTTCCCATTTCAATCAGGTTAGTTGTCATATAAGATCCTGTCATTTTGTTTTTTCTGATAATTTGTCATTGATTTTGTTATTTTCGTCATCTTGTTCCTGATAATCGAAAACGGGCAATCCCCAACTGTAATAAATGGCGAGCAAGCGAATGCTAAAGCCGGTTACGATAGTGGCGTAAACCACAACGGTTTGGTTAATGCCGAAATGTTGTAACCCAATATAAATGCAGGTGGTCAGAAATGCAACGCTGGCATAGAGTTCGCCTTGAAACACCAGCGGGATACGGTTACACAACAAATCGCGCAGCACGCCGCCGAAAGCGCCGGTTACAATAGCGGCGATACAGGCGATAGTGAATCCGTAGCCCATATCCAATGCCACTTGAGTACCGAGAATTGCAAATAAAATTAAACCAAGCCCGTCCAATACCAAGAAGATAATACGGAAATGACGACTGAATAATTTAATCAAGGGCGCCACAAACACCGTGATCAATGCCGCACCGGCGATGATTAAGAAATGTTCGGGTTGTTTTACCCAAGCCAGCGGATAATGACCGAGCAGCACGTCACGCACGGAACCGCCGCCGAACGCCGTGATCTCGGCAATCACGATCACACCGAAAATATCCATTTTTTCCCGTCCTGCCGCCAGTGCGCCGGTGATGCCCACCGCCGTCAAACCGATAAGATAAAGAGTGTCGAATAGCATAGCTTGTCCCTGCTGAGAAATTTGTCTTATTCTAGCGAAAAAGCGGAAAATTTAACATCACTTTGATTTTGACCCTCTCGGCTAATTCTTGCATAATAACGGCACGATTTTTCATTGAGTTTTAATCATGTCAGACGAAAAAATATCTAAAAATTTGACCGCACTTTTTTCTTTTTTACCCGTGGCAACGCTGTTGCTTATCGATCTTTACACTATGTTTTTGCAGCCGCAGGCGAAAGCGGTATCTCACTTGGCGTTCGGCGTGTTAATCGCCCAGCTGTTATGTTGTTTGGTGTTTGTGAAAGGGGAAATCTGTAACGGACAGCGCAGCCGTTTAATTCGGGTGAATCTGTATTTTGCCTTGTATTGGGCGCTGTGGTTTTTGCTCAGCTTGTTTTCCAATTATCATTATGTGCTGACCGATATGATTTGCCTGTGCGGTATCATTATGTTGTTGGCTGTTTGGCAGCAACCGCCGGAAGAAGGGTTGCGCAAGTCGGTGTTAATGATGGGCGCGGTGTGCGGTGTTGTCGGCTTGATTTGTTACGGGCTGATGTTGATTGATATTCCGATGCTGATTTGGGTGCAATATAATCTGTTTGCACAAATTCTGATGGGCGTAGTGCTGACCAACTTGACACTGGTAACCTCTCGTAACCGTCTGCAAGGCTTTATCGGTTTATTGCCGTTGTTGATGATGATCGCTTTGTTGTTGAACGCAATTGCCGTATTGGGCGTTTTAGCCAACGCGCATTTTGTCAGTGCGGTCAGTTTTCTCAATGATTTCGCCTTCGTATTATATTTTGCCTTGCATTTGGTGGCGGCAGCAGTGCTAGCCGTGCATATCTGGCGTAAAATCAACTTGAGTTACCGTATCTTGATGATG
>JBHBXR010000016.1:0-10041 GCA_041795785.1 Mesocricetibacter sp. | reverse complement strand
TTCGCCTCGGTTGTGGTCAACGTGCCGATTTATTGCGTATGTTTCTACATATTCAAGTGCAGGCGGCATTTACCGATGATCAGCTGCATAGCAGTGAAAAAGACGTGCTGTTTATGGTGGCGGAAGAACTGGGGCTGTCCCGTTTTCAATTCGAACAGATGTTGGCAATGGAAATGGCGGCTCGTCATTTTGCGCGTAACGGCGGTTTTCAGCAACAAGAGCGGGATTATCAGTATCAGCAACAGAGCAACTATCAGCAAGGCGGTTATCAACAAAACGGTTATCAGCGCACCTCTTCCGGTCCGACGCTGGAGGACGCTTATAAAGTATTGGGCGTGAACGCGACCGATGATCAGCTGACGGTAAAACGCGCATACCGTCGTTTAATGAATGAAAACCATCCCGATAAACTGGTTTCCAAAGGTTTACCGAAAGAAATGTTGGAAATGGCGAAAGAGAAATCCCAACAAATCCAAGCCGCTTATGATTTGATTTGCAAAATTAAAGGTTGGAAATAATGCCGGCGGCAAATAAAGCGGCGGTTCCGATGATATTGGCGCTGGTGATTGGCGCGCTTTTTATTTGGTCGGCGATTGAGCCTTATTCCCGTGCAGTTTGGTATGCGGAAGTGCTGCCTATTGCCGTGGTCTTCGGATTATTGGTGACGACTTATCGTTATTTTCAATTCAGTAATACGGCTTATTTGTTTATGTCGGCGTGGTTGATTATGCACTTAATCGGTGCTCATTATACGTTTGAACGGGTACCGTTCGAGTGGGGCAATAATCTGCTCGCCCCTTGGTTGGGAGAACATCGCAATCATTTTGATCGTGTTGCCCATTACGTGATCGGTTTCTACAGCTATCCGATGGCGGAGTTTTTGCTACGGCGTAAACTGTGTACGCCTGCCGTGGCGGGTTTTTTCGCCTTGTTTTTCATTATGTCGGTGGCGGGAAGCTATGAAATCATCGAATGGCAATATGCCGTTATTGCCGGCGGTGACGAGGGTACGGCGTTTTTAGGTTCGCAAGGCGATATATGGGATGCGCAAAAAGATATTTTAGCCGATACCTTAGGCGCACTGACGGCGTTAGCGGTGTTTTATACGGTGCGAACGGACAAACAATGCGCGTAGTTCTCGCTCCCATGCAAGGCGTGTTGGATCCCCTAGTACGCCGCTTACTCACCGATATTAACGACTATGATCTCTGTATTTCGGAGTTTGTCCGCGTCGTCGATCAACTGCTGCCGGTCAAAGTCTTTTGGCGGCTCTGTCCCGAATTATTAAACGAAGGCAAAACCCCTTCCGGTACGCCGGTGCGCGTACAGCTGTTGGGACAATTTCCGCAATGGTTGGCTGAGAACGCACAACGCGCAGTACAATTAGGTTCTTGGGGAGTGGATTTAAATTGCGGCTGTCCGTCAAAAACCGTCAATGGTAGCAATGGCGGAGCCAGTTTATTAAAACAACCCGAACTTATCTATCAGGCAACTAAAGCTATCCGCGAGGCGGTACCGAACCATTTACCCGTCAGTGTCAAAGTGCGTTTGGGCTGGGATTCCGAGCAAACCGCTTTTGAGATCGCCGATGCGGTGCAACAAGGCGGGGCGACGGAAATCGCCGTTCACGGACGTACAAAAACCGACGGTTATCGCGCTGATCGTATTAATTGGGCGAAGATCGGCGAACTTCGGCAAAAATTACGTATTCCGGTGATCGCCAACGGTGAAATCTGGAATTGGCAGGACGCGCAGGATTGCCTGCAAGCGACCGGTTGTGATGCGTTGATGATCGGACGCGGCGCGTTAAATATCCCGAATTTGAGCAGGGTGGTGAAATACAACCATAGCAAACTGGCGTGGGCTGAAATTATGCCGGTTTTGCATCAATACGCGCATATGGAAAACATTCACGATACGGGTTTTTATCATATCGCCCGCATTAAACAATGGCTGCAATATCTAAAAAAAGAATATCCCGAAGCGACCGCACTTTTTGAACGGATTAAAACCTGTCAAAATGCGCAGGAATTGAGAGAAAAATTGACATAATAGTTTTCCTTTTTGCGATCCCCATTCCAATTCCATTTCCATTTGTTTGATCTTCTTATTTAAACCATCAATATTTATACATTCATCTCAATTTTTATACGTCAGAGTAGTAAATTTATGTATACTATTATCGAAACACCGCTTTACACCCGACTTGTAGCGGATATTCTGTCTCAAACGGAACAAGAGGAACTGGCTGTTTTTCTCTCTCAAAACCCACAAGCGGGAGAAGTTATTCCGCACAGTAGCGGTTGTCGAAAGATACGCTGGCAACGGCAAGGTATCGGAAAACAAGGCGGAAGCTGAGTAATTTATTTTAACCGATTGAAAAATGGCGAAATTTATCTTTTATTAATTTATACCAAAGCCAAAACGGAAAACATTCCTTCTCATATTTTGAAGCAATTAAAAGAGGAGCTTGTAGGATGGATTTAACCAAAATTAATGCAAACGAATATGAATTTTCAGGCGAAGAGTTAGGTGAGTTGTTATTACAGTCCGTCAAACAAATGACTGCCGGCGCAGTAGGAAAAGTTTATATTGTGAACGAAGCGATAACCGCCCGTCAAAAGACGGGGCTCTCTCAAGCGGAATTTGCCAAATTGATGGGCGTTTCCGTACGAACCTTGCAGGGTTGGGAACAAGGAAGAAGAACCCCCTCGGGCGCTGCGGCAACGCTATTAAAAATTGCCGCCCGTTTTCCCGAAACCTTAATTGCCGTCAGTTCTTAACCGAACATCTCGCAACTGTTGCTCCAGACGGTTGCGGCAATTTCCACAGGCGGTTCTTTTCTTAATTCGCACAAATAACGGAAAATATCCGCCACCCGTTCGGGGCGGTTGGGTTGTCCTTGAAAGCCGAAAACGGGCATATCGGGGCTGTCGGTTTCCAGTAACAGGCTGTCTAAGGGCAGACGGGCGATAACCTGACGGGTTTTATTGGCGCGTTCATAGCTGATAACACCGCCGACACCGATTTTATAACCCAAATCCACAAAACGTTTGGCTTGCTCGTAGCTGCCTGAGAAACCGTGTACTACGCCGCATTTCGGCAGCTGAATGCGCTTCAGGAAAGAAAACAGTTGATCGTGCGCTTTGCGGCTGTGCAGATTGACGGGCAGTCGATGCTGTTTTGCAAGTTGTAATTGCGCCTCGAAAAAATCACATTGTTTTCGCCACAATTCATCGCTTAAAAGCGCCGGTTTGGCACGTTCCAAACCGATTTCGGCGACTGCGGTGCAGGACGCCGGACGCGTAGCCAACGCCTGAGCCAATAAATCCAAATCCGCCGTATTGTGTTGTTCGATATACAAAGGGTGCAGCCCCAAACCGTAATACAAACGGTTCGGGTAAAGTGCGGTCATTTTTTCGATTGTTTTGAAATCCTGTTCCAACACCGCCACAATCAATATCTTTTCCACTTGAGCGGCTTGCGCATTCGCCATTAACTGCGCCAACGGCTCGCCGCTGAATTGATGTAAGTAATCAAGATGGGTGTGGGTGTCGAAAAAAGGTGCCATTTATTCAACCGTCACCGATTTAATCACTACATCGTCAACGGGAACGTCACGATGAAAGCCGACGCTGCCGGTTTTGACTTTGGCGATTTTATCCACTACGTTCATCCCTGCAATCACTTTACCGAACACCGCATAACCCCAGCCTTGATTGGTCGGCGCGCTGTAATTGAGGAAATCGTTGTCTTGCAGATTGATATAAAACTGTGCGGTGGCGGAATGCGGATTGGACGTGCGCGCCATAGCAACGGTGCCGCGGTTGTTTTTTAGCCCGTTATTCGCTTCATTTTTAATCGGCGCCTTGGTTTTTTTCTGTTGCATACCGCTTTCAAAGCCGCCGCCTTGAATCATAAACCCGTCAATCACACGATGAAAAACGGTGTTGTTATAGAATCCGTCTTGCGCATAAGTAAGGAAGTTTTGCACGCTGACGGGCGCGTTTTTCTCATCCAATGTGATTTTAATGTCGCCGTAATTGGTGTGTAAGGTCACGTCTTTAGCGTTGATAGCAAAGGTTGTGAATAATGCGGTTAAAAGTGCGGTCAAAATATTGATTGTTTTCATGTCTTGCCTCATAAATAAAGGCGCAAGAAGCCCTTGCGCCGTCGGATGTTATTTCACGTTATTCTACGGAAACCGAAGTGATGATCACGTCCTCTTTCGGCACGTCTTGATGAAAACCGCTGTTACCGGTTTTGACGCCTTTGATTTTGTCCACAACGTCCATTCCCTCAACCACTTCGCCGAATACGGCGTAGCCCCATTCCTGCACCACTTTTTTACCGAACAGTTCTTTAGCGCGGTGATCAAGGAAAGTATTGTCCGCAACGTTAATAAAGAATTGCGCAGTGGCGGAATGCGGATCAGAGGTGCGCGCCATAGCGATAGTGCCGCGTTTGTTGCTTAAGCCGTTATTGGCTTCGTTTTGAATCGGCGCAGCGGTGCTTTTCTCACGCATACCCGCCTCCATTCCGCCGCCTTGAATCATAAATCCGTCAATAACGCGGTGGAAAATTGTGTTATTATAGAACCCGCTTTTGCAGTAGTTTAAGAAATTTTCCGCCGTAATCGGCGCTTTTTCGTGATTTAAGGCGATTTTAATATCGCCGAAATTAGTATGTAATGTAACCATTTTATCTTCCTTTTGGCAGCTGAATTGAAATTTAAAGGCTGACATTATTCCATAAAACAGCGAGAAGTGCTATAAAAGTGCGGTGAGTTTTAGCGATGAATTTTAACCTGATGAGAACCGAACAATGTTAAAAATATTCAATACATTAAGCCGAGAAAAAGAAATATTTAAGCCGATTGACGGCAATAACGTGGGAATGTACGTATGCGGCGTGACCGTTTATGATTTGTGCCATATCGGGCACGGGCGCACGTTTGTGTGCTTTGATGTGATTGCGCGTTATTTACGTTATTTGGGCTACAATTTAACCTACGTACGTAACATCACCGATGTGGACGACAAAATCATCAAACGCGCGTTGGAAAACAACGAAACCTGCGAACAACTGGTGGATCGTATGGTGGCGGAAATGTATAAGGATTTCGACGCGTTAAATGTATTGCGTCCCGATGCCGAACCGCGCGCTACCCATCACATTAAAGAGATTATCGAAATTGTGGAGAAGTTGCTTCGTCGCGGTCATGCTTATGTGGCGCAGAACGGCGACGTGATGTTTGACGTGGAAAGTTTCAAAGCGTATGGCAAATTGTCGCGTCAAGATTTGAGCCAATTACAGGCGGGCGCACGGGTGGAAATTTCCGAGATCAAGAAAAATCCGATGGATTTCGTATTGTGGAAAATGTCGAAAGAAAACGAACCGAGCTGGGATTCCCCTTGGGGCGCCGGTCGTCCGGGGTGGCACATCGAATGTTCGGCGATGAATTGCAAACAACTGGGCGAACATTTCGATATTCACGGCGGCGGTTCCGATTTAATGTTCCCGCACCATGAAAACGAAATTGCTCAATCCTGCTGCGCACACGGCAATGAATATGTGAATTATTGGATCCACTCGGGCATGATTATGGTGGATAAAGAAAAAATGTCGAAGTCCCTCGGCAACTTTTTCACTATCCGTGACGTGTTGAGCCATTACGATGCCGAAAGCGTTCGTTACTTCCTGCTCACCGCCCATTATCGCAGCCAACTGAATTACAGCGAAGAAAACCTGAACTTGGCGCACGGTGCCTTGGAACGCCTTTATACCGCCTTGCGCGGCACCGATCAAAGTGCGGTCGCTTTCGGCGGAGAAAATTTTGTCGCTGCGTTTAAAGAGGCGATGGACGACGATTTCAATACGCCGAACGCCCTTTCCGTCTTATTTGAAATGGCGCGCGAATTGAATAAATTAAAAACCGAAGATAAAGCCAAAGCCGACGGGTTAGCTGCACGAATGCGTGAATTGGCGGGTATTTTAGGTTTATTGGAACAAGACCCCGAACAATTTTTACAATCGGGTTCCGATGATGACGAAGTGGCGAAAATCGAAGCCTTAATCAAACGACGTAACGATGCGCGTGCGGCAAAAGATTGGGCGAGCGCCGATGCCGCCCGCAACGAACTGAGCGCTATGGGGATCGTGTTGGAAGACGGCGCAGGCGGAACCACTTGGCGTAAGCAGTAAGATCGACTATATAAAGGGATTTGTTTTGACAACAACTCCCTTTTTTATGCAACCGGAAGAGGGAATCGGTTTATTTCCGTTTGTTTTAAAAGGAGATGAAATGTTAATTTGGGCTTGGATATTGGCTTTGGTTGTTATTCTGTATTTCGGCTTGTTGTTTCTTTCAACCGACACGGAAAAAATCTCTACAAGTGAACATCATGTGCAAGAAGGCGCTCGGTTTTCCGCAAAGACCTCAAAACAAGCAACCAATGATGTAGCGACAGTGGAAGAGGTCAATATTGACCAACCGACAAATACATTAAGTGAAAATGAATCGGATAACGAACCGGCTATACTCATCTCAAAAATACAAGCATTATTTAATAAAAAAGATTTTTTAAATAAACAACAGGCACAAATAAATAGAAAAGAAAGAGAATTATATCGAATCGAGTCTGTTTTAAATAAAAAAGAGAGCGAATTAGATGGAATAGAATTTGATTTGAATTATAGACTAAGTAATTTAACTAGCGAACTTGAGAGATTAGATGATTTGCAAATCCAATTACAACGGAAATGGAAAAAATTAAATAGACTAAATGATAGTTCCGAAGAGCAAAAAAATAAAATACATCAAGAATGGGATGATTTAAACAGTGAATGGACGAGACTAAACGACAAAAAAGAAGAAATCACCCAGCGTAAAATTGAATTGCAACTGCAAAGAAATACTTTAGAAACAGGAAGAAAATATTTACAAGCAGAATGGGATTTAATTCAAGAAGAATGGAAAACTTTTTATGAAAAAGACAATTACCTTAACCAAGAGTTGAATGTATTGTACCAAGAATACGAGAGTTTAGATCAGAAAATAAATAATTTAGATAATATAGAACAGGATTTTGATGAGATATATTGGGAAGATGAAGAAGAATACGAATGGAATGACAAAAAGGAATATGGCTTTGATTTAATTAGTTTCCTTGAGCAATTACGTAGAAAAGAAAAACAAGAGTTACATTTTGCAGACGGATTATTCCGAGAAAACGGGAAAATAATCAATCCGGCGTCAGGATTGCCAATGGTCGGTCCTTTATTAGATGCCGGCGGAAATTTATATGGCGACTCGGATTATGCCGATACAAAAAATTCCTTTTATGCAATTAATAGAGGAAATATGGATCAATTTGTTGAAAATGAAAATTATATATATGAAAACAGTAATGCTAATTATCCTATTAAAGAAAGGGAATAATTTTCGGAGGAAGATAATGAATATTCTTGCTCTAAATTCATCTTGTCTTATTTGGATAGGCTAATGAAAAAACGCCTATTCCTATTTTATGTATTTTTCTACGCTTTTTTCTGCTTTCCGACGCAAGCGGAAAGCGCCGCCGACTGTATTCAAACTTCAACCCGAAACGGCAATATTCATATTGCCAAAATCAATTTAAATTGTAAGACGGTTCGTTTGGTAGGAACGGATCCGCATGATAAAGGTTTGACGGTGTCCGAATTTGCCGCCAAATATCAAACTCAAGTGGCGGTGAATGCCAATTTTTTCGCTAAAAATTTAACCCCGAACGGATTGGTTATTGCGGATAAAAAAGCGTGGAAAGGCAGTCGGGATAACCGTTCGCAAACTTTTTTCGCCTGTGACGGCAAAAATAATTGTCTGATTGAAACGAAAAATCAAGTGACCAAAATCGATCCCAAATGGCAAATTGCCGTTTCCGGCTGGCCGTATTACGAACAACAATCGGGGCGTTTTGAATGCGGTGCGAGTAATAAAACCGCCTGTACAAAAGATATTTTCACCGGTAAGCACCCGCGCACTATGTTGGGATTGGATGAAAAAAACAAGCTGCTTTATCTAGTGGTGGTGGAAGGTCGGCAGCTGACGTTTCGCGGAATGGATTTGTATGAACTGGCGGATCTCGCCACGGAATTGGGCGTGACTAAAGCCGTTAATTTGGACGGCGGCGGCAGCTCGACAATGGTCGTTAACGGCGAACGGATCAACAGTTTACCGATGTTACAGAGCGAAGAACGTAAAGTGGGCAATCATTTGGGCGTGCGGATCATTGACTGAAAAAGGAAAGTGCGGTCGGTTTTAAGCCCGTTTTATCCGTATGGTAAAACGCCGTAAAAACCGACCGCACTTTTTCGATTTTAGAAGAACACGTCAATATAATCCGTCGCCTGATCGCAAGGATTATCCATTTGCTGCATCCGCCAGTACTTACGTTTGCCGGTGGCGCGGAATTCAAACGTGCCCTCACGCTTACAGGCTTCCCCTCGGTTAATATGATAAACTTTGGTGATGATTTCACCGGTAAAATTAAAGGCGCTCTCATCAATAATTTCTATGCTGCCTTTTAAGGTGACGAAATCACCGTTTACTTCCTGTTTTGCTTCTATTTCCAACCCCTGCGCTCCGCGTTTGACGACAGCCGTACCGAACTGTTCCCAGCTGACCCATTGCAAGGAAAACATATGCTTACCGAGCAATTTCTTCTCCGCCGCAGCTAATTTTTCAGCGCTTAACGGCACTTTTTGTACTATAACCGGCGCATCTTGCGTTGCCGTTGTTTCGGCGACATTTTGCGCGTTCAGGCTTTGACTGCAAAATAATCCGCACAGCAACATTGCAAATGCGGTTGAATATAAGCGTTTGTTGTTCATAGTTAGCTCCTTATCAGGTTGGATTGGGGATCGCTTCAATCATAACGCGTATTTTTGGATAAGACTAGTAGAAACGCTAAGTTAAAAGGACGGGACGCTTCGAGGGGGATTATTCGGCGACGAAAGTGGCTGAATTATATAAGAGACGTTGGGAAATAGAGGTCTTTTTCAAATTTATCAAACAACATTTAGATTTTAAGCATTTGCTTTCGCGCAATGAAAATGGCATGAAAGTGGGAATGTATATGACATTAATTACAGCGATATTATTAATTGTTTATAAGAAAGAGAACGGTTTATCCGGTTATAAGATGGCTAAGTTAAAATTAGCTATTGAAATTGAAAGTCTTTTAATTAAAGAGATAGTTTCAATTTGTGGCGGAGACCCAAGCGGTGTTGACCGTCTTTGGGCTCCAAGTTAGGGTTTCGAACAGTTGTGGTCAGGAGACGCGCGCTATCGGGGTCTTCTAGGTCTTCGCATTTTTGTATCCTCATTTTTTGGTTAAATTCTACCACTTATCGAGGACTGCGGGATTAGTGTACCACTACAAAGTACAAGCTGTAAAAATGCTAAGAATAAGTATTTCACGTAATATAGCCAAAAGAAAACCTAGGTATTTTCAGAAAAGCGGAATCTATCTAGGTTTATTTTTTGAGGAATGAAATCTTAACAAACAATATAGATATATGCTATCGTAGATTTATTAAATAAAAATCCCTATTAACGAATAGTCTCTCCTAAACCATACAAAGCCTTATATTCTGTAATTACATCATTTAACGAACCAGTTTTATCTTGCTGTAATATATGAGAATAACAAGCTGATAAAACAGTTATTACTTCTTTATATAAGGTAGTAGCTATTGCAATTTGAGTTCTAGCGTTTATAGCAACGTTATGTAATAAAAAAGCTCTACTTTTATCATTCTGCAATATATATAGAAGATAATAGCAATTATGATTATAATACTTTGGTTTGGAAAACTCTATTTCTTTTTCTAAACATAGTTTCTTGTATTCATCTTCCGTCAACAGATCATTAGATAATAAAGCTTGATAATCTTTATCCATACAGATAGAAATTAGTGCATTGCCAATAGTTTCTGGTAAATCAGGAGTACTTCCTTCTGGTAAATCAGAAATACTTTCTTCTGGTAAATCCTTTATAT
>JBHBXR010000015.1:0-3397 GCA_041795785.1 Mesocricetibacter sp. | reverse complement strand
GAGAGCGTTTTCTTTGCCAACCATTTACATCTTCAATATACCCATGACGTTGATGAGGAAACGGGGTGGGGCAACAGCTTGTACCGCCAACATGATTTTAAAAATTTCAAACGTCTGAATTACGGGATCTATGTGGGCGGACCTTTAGAGAATAAAAAATTTGATGTAAACCAATACGGACCCTTCATCACTTGGCGTCAGCCGATTTTGCGCAAGTGGTTGTTTATCCAACCGGAATTAAACTACTACAATAATCGCGAAGAAAATCGTAAACATTCCTTAGGGGCATTTTTACGCTTAGAAGCGATTTTTTAGCTACATTAAATAGTCAAAGTGCGGTGGGATTTTGGCGAGATTTTACAACAACAGGGCATCTATAATGCCCTGTTTTTACATAAGTGCAATGTAGTTTTTGTGCGTCAGTAATCAATTTGCCAGTTTGCTCCGTTTAGGGGCTTATGTCAGTGCAATTCTTGTCGTGCTTGAGAAATAATCTCTTTTGATGCTTGAATTGCAAGTAAAGCCAGCACAAAAGCGACGATTAAATCAGGGTATTTGGATTGACAGAAATAAACGGTAACTCCGGCAAGAATGACGGCAACATTACCGATGGCATCATTACGCGAACAGAGCCAAACTCCCCGCATATTACTGTCGCCATCACGAAAGCGGTACAGCACCCATAGCGCCGAGAGGTTGGCAAATAAGGCGAGAAATCCAACCATGCTTATTGCACTATAACTCGGTATTTCTCCGTAGAACCAGCGATATAATGTGGTAAACAGAATAAATAATCCGAATCCGCCCATCGTTGCTCCTTTGAGTAGCGAGGCTTTAGCGCGATAGTTTAGCGCCATTGGCAAAACGATCAGGCTGATTACATAATTTGCGCTGTCGCCGAAGAAATCAAGGCTATCGGATAGCAATGAGACAGAACCTGATTTTATCCCCATGGCAATTTCGATGATAAACATCGTTAAATTTAACCCAAAGGCAATCCATAATGCTTTACGGTAGTGAGAGGAAAAATGACCGACGGTTGAAGCGCAACAATTGGTACATGTCATGATAATCTCCGTGAGTTTGTGTTTAGATTAGCGTAAACTATAAACTCCGTAATAATTACAAGGTCAAGAGGCGATGGGCAGATTTTTTAAAATCAGCGAATTAAGCAAAGCGAGCGGAGTCAATTTAGAAACTATTCGCCATTATGAAAAATTAGGGCTGATCACGCCTGCACAGCGACAAGAAAACGGTTATCGGATTTTTGGTGAAAAACAACTGTCACAGCTCCGTTTTATCAAAACCTGTCGTTCGATCGGCTTTAGTCTAGAAGAAATTAAACGGCTTTGCTGGCTGCAAGAAAATCCCCACAATCAGTGTCAAGCGGCAGACGAACTTGCTCTGCAACATCTGCAACAGATTTCTCAGCAAATAGAACAGTTGCAACAGGTCAAACAATTTTTGGAACAATTTGTCGGTTGCGATGCGAATGATGTGGCGCATTGTCAGATTATTCGAGGAATTAAAGGTAGTGAGTAGTGTACAAAGGGGGAATTTTAGCAAAATTCTATTCATGCGCAAATTTACACCTCAATCCCGCCTTTTGTTATGTCTGCGTATTTTTATTTTTTCAACGCCCCTAAAATGCCGCGCATAATCTGTTTGGTCACTTGATTACGCAGATTACGTCCGACGGATTTGGCGACGCTGCTGACCACTTGTTCGGTGACGGTCAGTTGCTCACCGCGTTTTTTAGTGCCGAAGATCATACGGCTTAAACTCCCCATTAAGCCGTTTTCCTCTTCTTCCTTCGCTTGTTCCGCCTGTTTTTGTGCAACGGCTTCCAAGTTTGCCTGATGAGCTAATACTTCAAAAGCGGATTCGTTATCCACATAATTGCGGTAATACGGATAAAGTTCGTCGTCTTTTACCCAAATATTACGTTGTTCCGCAGAAAGCGGCGGCAATTGGCTTTTCGGCGGATAAATGTAAGCGATTTCCACCGGTGTCGGCATCCCTTTTTCGTCTAAGAAAGAGATTAAGGCTTGCCCTACGCCCAAGGTGGAGATGGTTTCCACTACATTTACCTTCGGATTGGAACGGAAGGTTTCCGCAGCGGATTTCACCGCTTTTTGATCGCGTGGCGTAAAGGCGCGTAAGGCGTGTTGCACACGATTGCCGAGTTGTCCCAATACGGTATCGGGCAAATCCAACGGATTTTGCGTGACGAAATAAATACCCACACCTTTGGAACGGATTAAGCGCACCACCTGTTCCACCTTATCCACTAACGCCGCCGGCGCGTCGTCAAATAAAAGATGGGCTTCATCGAAAAACATCACAAATTTCGGTTTATCCGGATCGCCTACTTCCGGCAATTGCTCGAACAATTCCGCCATCAGCCAAAGTAAAAATGCACTGTACATACGCGGCGAATTGATCAGTTTTTCCGAGTTCAATACATTGATTACGCCGCGTCCGTCGCGAGTTTGCAGCCAGTCGTCCAAGTTCAGCGCCGGTTCGCCGAATAAATTGGCGGCACCTTCATTTTCCAGCGTCAGTAATGCGCGTTGAATCGCTCCCACACTGGCGGCGGACACATTGCCGTATTCCAGTTGGAATTGTTTGGCGTTTTCGGCAATATATTTCAGCATGGCGCGCAGGTCTTTCAGATCGATCAACAATAAACCCTTGTCGTCCGCCACGCGGAATACCAGATTTAATAAACCTTCCTGTGTGGCGTTCAAATTGAGTAAGCGGGAAAGCAAGAGGGGACCCATTTCCGAAATCGTGGTACGCAGCGGGATCCCCGTTTCGCCGAATACGTCCCAAAAAGAAACGGGATAACCGCTTAAATAACTTTCTCCGCCCAACTGAAATTGCTCGATGCGTTCGGCAATTTTGCCTTGCAGTTGTCCGGCAAGGGTTAAACCCGATAAATCGCCTTTTACATCCACTAAAAATACCGGTACACCGTCATCGCTGAAGGCTTCCGCCATTTTACGCAATGTCACGGTTTTCCCCGTTCCCGTTGCGCCGGCAATTAAGCCGTGACGGTTAGCCATTTTCGCCGTAATACCAAACGTATCGCCTTGCGTTGTTCTCGCTAATTCATATTGAGTCATAAATATTCCTTAATAATGAGGATAAATAATGTTGTGCATAATAAGAAAAAAATAAAGTGCGGTCAAAAAAACCTGTGTTTTGATTATGTTAGTAGCGATGAAACAACGCCAAAAGAATTTAAAAAAATCTTAGGGGCTGACGTAGATTAGCTAGTATGCTAATCTATAAAGATGAAGATAACTCATTGTAAATTAAAGAAATCCATACAGAAAAAGCTACTTGAATTTTTTGTATTAGAAGTAACGGCTCGCTCAGCCGCAGATTTACT
>JBHBXR010000014.1:0-3521 GCA_041795785.1 Mesocricetibacter sp. | reverse complement strand
TAGCCAAACACTTTGCTTTAAAGAATAAAAATATTGTCATTGTCGGGGTGATTATTGCATTATTCAGCCTTTCTTTCATTTCCTTAAATATTATTGTTTTTTCTTTGGCGTTATTGTTATTGGCTTATTTAAATGCCAGTCGGATTTTGTTTGCTTTGGCAATATTGTCTTCACTTATCGCATTGTCCGTATATTATTATATACTTGCCGTACCGTTATTGTATAAATCCTTTTTGCTGTTATTTTTCGGTTTGTTATTTGCGGCGGTATCAGTATTTTTATATAAACAATCCGCAATATCCGAAATAACGGGATTATCCGAATCAACACAAAGTGCGGTGGAAAATCCGCCTGTTTTCAAATTAAGACCGGCGCTCACTTTAGCGACGTTAGTCGGTATTTTGATTTTCGCCAATATGAATATTGCTAAGTTTGAAGACATATTAAATAACGGTAAACCGATTATTTTAAAATTAGCGCCGGTGGATCCTCGTTCGTTAATGCAAGGGGATTATATGGCGCTAAATTATGAAATTCTGAATCAGGTTAACGAGCAACGCAGAAAAGAGCAGGAAAATAACCGACAAGCGGGTGCAAACCCTTGGGAAATTAAAGAATTGCGTCAAGAAAAATTATATTTGTTGGTAAAAAACGATCCTGACCGGATTGCTCAATTCTGCCGTCTTGAAACACAAATTCCAACCCGATTTGACGATTGTGAAGCAGACGTTTATTTGCCGCTGAATGCGACTTATTGGCAGCCGCAATTACCGAGCCACAGCTATTTCTTTGCGGAAGGAAAAGGCAGTTATTATGCACGGGCGCTTTACGGCGAATATCGTTTTAAAGACGGCACGGCATTATTGTTCCGCCTGTTGGATGACGGTTTTAACCCGTTGTAATTGAATTTTAAGCTTATAAAGTGCGGTCGGTTTTGACCGCATTTTTTAATATTATGCCAATATTATTTCACCGCAATCATCGAACCGAAGTTGAAACATTGGAACCACAGTTCCACTTGCGAAAACCCGACGGATTTTAACCGCACTTTATGCGTATCAATACTGTCGGTGCGCATAACGTTTTCCAATGCGGTGCGTTTTTGGCTGACTTCCAGTTCGCTGTAACCGTTGGCGCGTTTGAATTGGTGATGTAAATCAATCAGTAAATCGTTCACTTTTTCATCGTCAAAACGGAATTTTTCCGACAACACCAACACCCCGTTCGGATTTAACCCCCGATAGATTTTTTCTAATAAAACCGTGCGATCTTGCGGCGGCAGAAATTGCAGCGTGAAATTCAAAATCACCATAGACGCGTTTTGAATGTCGATATGACGAATGTCATCGCACAAAATTTCTACCGGAATCTCGCTGTGATAGGCGTTAATATATTGACGACAACGTTCGACCATCGCTTGGGAATTGTCCACACCGATAATTTTAACCCCCGATTGACGGATATTACGTCGTGCGGACAGCGTCGCCGCGCCGCGCGAGCAGCCGAGGTCGTACACATTGCTGTCAGCCGTGACGAACCGTTCCGCTAACATACCGATGGCGGTGATGATGTTGGAATAACCCGGCACGGAACGTTGGATCATATCGGGAAAGACTTCGGCGACGCTTTCGTCGAAGGTGAAATCGCCCAATTTCTCAATCGGGGCGGCAAAAAGGGTATCTTTATGCATAAATTTATATGAATTATAAGAAAAAGTGCGGTTATTTTAGAAGAAGTTTTGAAAAATTTCAGCTATAATTCGCAGATTATTTTTCGTTGAATTTAGACAAGTTTAAAAGGAATACAATATGATGCGTACACATTATTGCGGTGCATTAAACCGCAGCAATATCGGACAAGAAGTGACATTAAGCGGTTGGGTGCATAAGCGCCGTGATTTGGGCGGGTTGATTTTCATTGATATGCGCGATCGCGAAGGTATCGTGCAGGTTTGTTTTGATCCGAAGTTTCAAGAGGCATTGACGCAAGCCGCCGCATTGCGTAACGAATTTTGCATTCAAATTAAAGGCGAAGTCATTGCCCGTCCGGATAATCAGGTGAATAAAAATATGGCGACCGGTGAGGTGGAAGTGTTGGCAAAAGCGTTGACGGTGTATAACGCTTCCGAGCCGTTGCCGTTGGATTTCAATCAAAACAACACCGAAGAACAGCGTTTAAAATACCGTTATTTGGATTTACGCCGTCCCGAAATGGCGCAGCGTTTGAAAACCCGCGCTAAGATCACCGGTTTTGTGCGTCGTTTTATGGACGATAACGGTTTCTTGGATGTGGAAACGCCGATGCTGACCAAAGCCACACCGGAAGGCGCGCGTGACTATTTGGTGCCGAGCCGTGTGCATAAAGGCAAATTCTACGCATTGCCGCAATCTCCGCAGCTATTCAAACAACTGTTGATGATGTCCGGTTTTGATCGTTATTATCAAATCGTTAAATGTTTCCGTGATGAGGATTTACGCGCCGATCGTCAACCTGAATTTACTCAAATCGACGTGGAAACCTCGTTTCTGACTGCGCCCGAAGTGCGTGAAATTATGGAACGCATGATTCACGGTTTATGGTTGAATACGTTAGGCGTGGACTTGGGCAAATTCCCGATAATGACTTGGCATGAAGCCATGCGCCGTTTCGGATCCGATAAACCGGATTTGCGTAATCCGTTGGAAATGACGGATGTCGCGGACATCGTTAAAGATGTGGATTTTAAAGTATTCAGCGGTCCGGCAAATGATGCAAACGGACGAGTAGTGGCGATTCGCGTACCGAACGGTGCGGAAATTACCCGTAAACAAATTGACGAATATACCCAATTTGTCGGCATTTACGGCGCCAAAGGGTTGGCGTGGCTGAAAGTAAACGATGCCGCCAAAGGACTGGAAGGCGTGCAAAGCCCGATCGCCAAGTTCTTGAACGAAGAAAAAATCAAGGCGATTTTCGACCGCACTTCGGCGCAAAACGGCGATATTTTGTTCTTCGGAGCGGATAAATGGAATATTGCCACAGACGCCATGGGCGCATTGCGCTTAAAACTCGGTCGTGATTTAGGTTTAACCCGTTTGGACGAATGGGCGCCGCTGTGGGTGATTGACTTCCCGATGTTCGAACGTGACGAAGAAGGCAATTTAGCCGCGATGCACCACCCGTTCACCTCACCGAAAGATTTCAGCCCGGAACAGCTTGAAGCGGATCCGACAAGCGCCGTGGCAAATGCCTACGATATGGTGATCAACGGTTACGAAGTGGGCGGCGGTTCGGTGCGTATTTTCGATCCGAAAATGCAACAAACCGTGTTCCGTATTTTAGGTATTAACGAGCAAGATCAACGGGAAAAATTCGGTTTCTTACTTGATGCGTTAAAATTCGGCACCCCGCCGCACGCCGGACTTGCCTTCGGTTTGGATCGTTTGGTGATGTTGCTCACCGGCACGGATAATATCCGCGACGTGATCGCCTTCCCGAAAACCACCGCCGCGGCGTGTTTAATGACCGACGCACCGAGTTTC
>JBHBXR010000013.1:0-2767 GCA_041795785.1 Mesocricetibacter sp. | reverse complement strand
TCAAGCCTGTATGCACATGGGAACCTTGACCGGTGCGCCGAAAATTAAAGCCATGCAGTTAATCTATCAGTTTGAACAACAAAAACGCCACAGCTATGGCGGTGCGGTCGGTTACCTTTCCTCCGACGGCAATTTTGATACCTGTATTGTGATCCGTTCCGCTTTCGTGCAGGACGGCATTGCTTATGTACAAGCGGGGTGCGGCGAAGTATTGGATTCCGATCCGCAAATGGAAGCGGATGAAACCCGTCATAAAGCAAAGGCAGTCCTCAACGCCATTATCCAAACCAACAGCCACGCTTAAAGGAGGAAGTCATGGCGACGATTTTATTTTTAGATAACTTTGATTCTTTTACCTATAATTTGGTCGATCAATTCCGCACGCTAGGTCATCAGGTACGCATTTACCGTAACGATTGCGATTTGGAACTGCTTGAAAAAAACGCGCTGGCACAGCCTGACACCATTCTCGCCCTTTCACCGGGACCAGGAACTCCCGCAGAGGCGGGTAATATGTTGCCGTTAATTCAACGTCTGAAACATAAAGTGCCGATGATCGGCATTTGTTTGGGACATCAGGCATTAATCGAAGCTTTCGGCGGTAAAGTCATTCATGCCGGCGAAGTGCTGCACGGAAAAGTATCCAAAATCAAGCATGACGGACAGGCGATGTTTGCCCACTTGAGCAATCCGATGCCGGTGGCGCGTTATCATTCCTTAATGGGCAGCGATTTGCCGCAAGAACTGATTGTCAATGCCGCTTACAACGATATTGTGATGGCAATCCGTCACCGTGATTTACCCGTTTGCGGCTTTCAATTTCATCCGGAAAGCATTTTAACCGTGCAAGGCTCGAAATTATTGGAACAAAGCGTGCAATGGTTGCTGCATAGAGCACACACCCGTTGAATCAAACGGCATTATCGTTAATTCAAAGTAAGGAAATTAAATTTATGCAAATCGAACAACTGCTTGCACAATTATTTGAAAAACAATGTTTAACTCAGGAGCAATCCGCCGCCTTATTCACAGCCATCGTGCAAGGCGAACTATCCAACGAACAGCTTGCCGCCGTCTTGATTGCACTGAAATTACGCGGAGAAACCATTGATGAAATCAGCGGAGCAGTAACCGCATTATTAGCCGCCGCACAGCCTTTTTCAACACCGGATTATCCGTTCGCCGATATCGTCGGCACCGGTGGTGACGGCGCCAATACTATTAATATTTCCACCGCTTCGGCAATTGTCGGCGCAACCTTAGGATTAAAAATCGCCAAACACGGCAACCGCAGCGTTTCCAGTAAAACCGGCGCCAGTGATTTACTCACGGCGTTAGGCGTAAATATCACTATGTCGCCGGAACGCGCACGCAAGGCGTTAGATGAAATCGGTTTGTGTTTTATTTTCGCCCAACAATATCATCCCGGTTTTAAACACGCCGTTCCGGTACGACAAACATTGAAAACCCGTACCATCTTCAATATTTTGGGACCGTTAATTAACCCGGCAAAACCCAAACGTCAGCTGCTCGGTGTCTATTCTCCCGATTTATTGCAACCTTATGCGGAAACCAAAGCCCGTTTAGGTTCCGAGCATTGTATCGTCGTACACGGCTGCGGGTTGGATGAAGTCGCTATTCACGGCAAAACCCAAGTAGCGGAAATGCGCGACGGCAAAATTGAATATTACCAACTGTCGCCGAAGGATTTCGGTTTTGAGCCGAAGCCGTTGGAAAGCTTACGTGGCGGCGAACCGCACGAAAATGCGAAAATTCTGACCGCACTTTTACAAGGCAAAGGCAAAGCGGAACATAATCAGGCGGTGGCAATGAATACAGCATTATTGATGAAACTGTTCGGCTATGAAAACCTGAAGGAAAATGCGCAACAGGTTTTAGCAATACTGACAAGCGGAAAATCTTTTGAAACCTTAAGCCGTTTGACGCAATATTAACTGTCGTCGCTATTCGGATCACAACAATGGTTAAATAAATAATATGATGAATTTAAACGATAAACCGACTATCCTGCAAAAAATCGTTATGGATAAAATCGAGTGGGTGAAACAAAAACAAGCGGAATTTCCCCTTGAACGTTTTAAACAAAACGTCTCCAAATCCGACCGCTCTTTTTATGCGGCATTAACCAAAGGCACCCATCAACGTCCGGCGTTTATTTTGGAATGCAAAAAGGCGTCACCGTCCAAAGGATTGATTCGAGCGGAATTTAATTTGCCTGAAATTGCGAATGTGTATAAAAACTATGCTTCGGCGATTTCCGTACTTACTGATGAAAAATATTTCCAAGGCGATTTTCGCTATATCAAACAGGTGCGTGATATCGTTACCCAGCCTGTGCTGTGTAAAGATTTTATGGTGGACGAATACCAAGTTTATTTGGCGCGCTATCATCAAGCCGATGCAATTTTGTTAATGCTGTCCGTGGTGGATGACGAAACCTATAAAACCCTTGCCGCTCTTGCCCATGACTTGGGAATGGGCGTGTTGACGGAAACCTCCAATCAACGGGAAATGGAACGCGCCGTGGCATTGGGTGCAAAAGTGATTGGCATTAATAACCGTGATTTACACGACTTATCGGTAGATTTAGGGCGTACGCCGCCGTTGGCAAATCAAATTCCGTCGGATCGCATAATTATCAGCGAATCCGGTATTTATCATCATCAACAGGTACGCCAATTAAAACCTTATGTGCAAGGTTTTCTTATCGGTAGTAGTTTGATGAGCAGTAATGATTTGAATAATG
>JBHBXR010000012.1:0-28870 GCA_041795785.1 Mesocricetibacter sp. | reverse complement strand
GCCCGTATATAATCACGGAAAAGCACACAAAAAATCGGCTGTTTACTTCTCAATAATGGCTGCATTTGTTATATTCCTGTCTCAATTTAAACGCACTTATTTTAACGGATGGAAAACGCAATGGAAAAAGAAAATATGCCGCAGGGCTTTAGCCGCTTCAGCTGGATGTTAGTAGGCTTCTGCCTGCCGATTTTATTATGGCCGTTGGCGTTACTGATTTCCCCTAATTTATTGAAAAACCCGAACCTGAGCGACAGCCAAAGCACTTGGATGTCCGTTGCGTTATGGATTTATCCCTTTGTATTGGGGATAGCGGCAAGAGTATTGTTTAAGCTCAATCAACGTAATGAGACTGTCGCGAAGAAAGCCTTGTTGATAAGTGCGGTGGTTTTTTACGCCGTTTTATTTTATGTTGCGGCAGTGGGATTCAACTAATAAGCGGTTTCAATCGGCAAACCGGCACGCACCCAGCCGTCAAATCCGCCTTTCACGCTATATACTCTTTCGTATCCCTGCTCCGCTAAAAAGGTCGCCACCTGACGGCTGCTGACGCCGTGATAACAGCTGACGATAACGGGATGATCAAAATCATATTCATCCTGAAACAGGGCGTAGCTTTGATTGGTTAAATGAAAAGCGCCTTGCGGACGGCTGTATGTAAAGCGTTGCAAATCACGCACGTCCAGTAACGGCGCATTCTCTGCCTGCATTATTTGCCAAGCCTGCTCGGGAGAGATTTCAATAAATTGTTCCATATAAATGTTAATAAGATGTTAGAAAAGTGCGGTGCAATATAGCAACATTTTAAATTGAGGTAAATATGCAGGACGACATTGTTCAATTTTTGTGCCAAAAACATATTGTCAGTTTCACGGCGGAAGCCGACGGCGAAATGTGGTCGGCAAGCTGTTTTTATGTGTTCGATCAAAGGCGACAACGCCTGATTTTGCTCACCTCGCCGCAGACCAGACACGGTAAGTTAATGCTGAAAAATCCCCGTATCAGCGGCACGGTAATCAATGAAAGCTGTGAGGTGATGAAATTGCAAGGCATTCAGTTTCTCGGTGAAATTACCCCGTTAAAAACAGCGGAAAAACCGACCGCACTTGAGCAATATTACGCCCGTTTCCCCTACGCCCGTTTAATGCCGTCAACGGCGTGGCAAATCGTGTTGAAAGAAGTGAAATTCACCGACAACAGTGCAGGCTTCGGGCATAAAACGGTTTGGAAATGTGCGGAGGAATAAGCGCCGTTTCCGTTCGTCGAACAAAACAAAAAAGTGCGGTCAAAAAACTCACTGTTTTCCGACCGCACTTTTTATTTGGTTTTGCGTGTTATTGTGTTTTTTGCGGGAGGTCAACCAAACGCTTGCGCATTTTGATGTTGATCATCTCGACCACGACAGAGAACGCCATTGCGAAGTAGATATAACCTTTCGGAATGTGGAAATCCAAACTTTCGGCAATCAGCGTGACTCCGATGAGAATCAGGAAGGACAACGCCAATACTTTCAGCGTCGGGTTGGCATCAACGAAATCGCCGATTGGTTTTGCTGCCAACATCATCACGCCGACCGCCACGATAATCGCAATGACCATGACTTGAATATTATTGACCATTCCCACCGCAGTGATGACGGAGTCTAATGAGAACACAATATCCAACACGGCAATTTGTGCCAAAATCGCGGTAAATTTGGCTTTTTTATGGTTGGTGGCCTTTTCCTCGCTTTCTGTCGGCGTCATGGCGTGGTGAATTTCATGGGTACTTTTCGCCACTAAAAATAATCCGCCCAATAATAAAATCAGATCGCGACCTGAAATTTCCTGTTCTAAAACGGTGAATAACGGCTGCGTCAATTTCATAATCCACGCAAGGGAGAGCAGCAGTAAAATGCGCATTGCCATCGCCAAGCCGAGGCCGATCATACGCGCAGATTGGCGTTGTTGCTCCGGTAAGCGTCCGACTAAAATACTGATAAATATAATATTGTCGATGCCTAACACAATTTCCAATGCGGTTAGGGTGAGTAAGGCGACCCAAGCTTCGGGATCGGCAATCCATTCAAACATAAAAAAGTTCCTATATTGAGAAATTTGAGGTGCAAATCATATAGTTTTGTACAAAAAATGCAAAGTGAAATTTAAGATGTTTTGCTGTTTTTAGTGTAAATTTCGGACAGGGATGATGATTGTAAGCTCGGAAGAAAGGCGAGGGGCGAACTTAGCTTGAAGTTTGTTGCAAAAAATTCTGCAAAATGCGGGCGGTAAATTCTTTACGCAAATAGAAGCCCAGCGGTAAGGTATCAATCACTTCTCCGTTTTTGCCGATGCCTTTGGTGAGCGCTTTGCTGTTGGCGCCTTTCGGACGCAGTTGCAGCACTTCGCCTAACCTTGCATTAATCTGTGCGATATTGCCGAGCACGATGTAATCCATCAGTTCTTCCCAATCACGGCGCAGTTGTTGTTCCTGCTGAAGATCGGGCTGCCACAGAATCGGACTGCCGATATAACGCTCCGCCAACGGAATGCTGCGTTCGCCTTGTACCGGAATCCACAACACTTTGGATAATTTCTGTCTGACGTGAGAGTGTTGCCAACTGACACCGCTATTATGAATCAGCGGCGCCAGACTGACAAAGGTGGTTTCCAGCGGATAGCCCTGCGCGTTAATCGGAATGGTTTTCAGCTCAATGCCCAAATGGGCAAAATCCTGTTCGGGTTTGCTGCCTGCTTTGGCGCCCAGTGCGGTTTCGATCAGCATACCGACCCAGCCTTTATCCCGCTTTAAATCGGGCGGAACGGCAATATTCAATTCGGCGGCAAGTTCGCCGAAGGTTAAGCCGGCGATGGATTTTGCCCGTTCCAGCAAGTCGTGTTCGGTTTGCGGTGTCGTGATCATAAAAGTGCGGTCGGTTTTTGCTGAGTTTTAAATTTTATATTTTTTCAACAGCTTCGGTTTTACATATTCCACGCCTTTATCCACATATTCGATGCGTTCCAGTTGCAATAAAAAACGTTTTGCCGGCAAACCGCCACCGAATCCCGTTAGTCGGCGATCTTTGCTTAGAATACGATGGCACGGGATGATAATGCTGATCGGATTGCTGCCCACTGCGCCGCCTACGGCACGTACGGCTTTCGGGTTGTTGATTTGTGCGGCGAGCGCGCCGTAGCTGGAGGTGTTGCCGTAGCCGATGTCAGTCAGCGCCCGCCAAACCCGTTGTTGAAATTCACTGCCTTGCGGTGCCAAGGGAATATCCTTAAAGGTTTCTTTTTCACCTTGAAAATAACGGGTTAAAGCGGATTTCACCTGAATAAACAGCGGTAAATTATCATTTAAAACCCATTTGGGATTGGGTGCAATTTGTTCCTGTTCAAAGTCCAGATTGGTCAGCTTATCGTTATGCGCCAGCATTAACAATTTGCCGACGGGCGAAGTGTAGTAGCTATAATAAATAGGCGACATATTTTTTCTCCAATAAAAAAGCACACCCGAAGATGTGCTTAATTATCCGCTATTTTCAGCAAATTAGAAACGATAGTTTAGGTTTAAACCGTACAAATTCGCTCTTGCTTTACTGGTGAAAGCGATGCCGTTTTCGGTGAAGCTGTTTTTGGCGCCTCTTAAATGGGCGAAACCGGCATCAACGGAAATGCTATCGGTGAAGCGGTAGGTGGCGCCCAGGCTGTACCAAGTACGGTTGGTGTCAGGGATAGACAGCGTGTGATGGTTTTGCGCCGCGCTTTCGTCATAGGCGATACCGGCACGCAGGGTTAATTTTTCATTGATGTCATAGCTGGTACCGATGGCAAGACGTGAGCTGTCTCTGTACTCTTCGGTTTTTTGGAACAGTTGACGTTCTCCGTTCATGGCTTTCAGCTCTTTAAAACGGCTCCATTCCGTATATTTATAGCTGTAATGGAACGCTAACCTATCGGAGACTTTATGATAACCGGAAATCTCCCAGAAGGCAGGCAGCGCCAGTTTTAATGTACCCGGAAGGGCAACGCCGCCGGTCGGTACCAAACCTAATTGCGCCAGCGTGCCTTGATAAAGCGTGTCGTAACTTGAGAATTGACCGGTTAACGCAGCCGGTAATTGGTTGGAATACTGACCTTTAAAATCCAATGTCACGTGTGAATGATATGCCGCCGCAAGACGGTTGTTTTCATTTAATTCATACACCAAACCGGCGTTCCAGCCGTAACCCCATTTGTCGCCCTCAATTTTTGCGATCACGGTTGAATTGGTTACGCCCAAAGGCTGTTTTAACTGTCCCAAACGATCGGACAAGACGCCCGCATAGCGTTCAAGCAATGCATCGGCATATACGGCGTTAAAGCCCAAACCGGCACTTAATTTTTCCGTGATGCGATAAGAACCGCTTAAATTTAGGTTAATGGTTTTCAACTCGGTTTTACCGCCGATAAAGCCTGCGGCATAGTTTTTGTCGTATTCGGTGGATAAGCCGTAATTCACGTTCATTCCGCCGCCGACGGCGAATTTGTCGTTAATCGGATAAACCGCATACAAATTCGGAATCAGCGCATTCGGCGCAATGTTTTTATGTGAATAGGCAGCGGACGGTCCGGTAATATCAATATTTGGATCCACATAGATGCCGCCGATAGACAATTCCGGGCGTTTAAATAAAGACATCAACGCAGGATTGGTAGCGACCACGGAGGCGTTGTCCGCCGCTGCCGCTTCACCCGCATAGGCGCGACCCAAACCGGAAGTGGAGACTTCCGCTAATTGAAATGCCGCCGCAGAAGCAGAACCGGCAGCCATAAATAAAGCGGAAGAAAGTAGAGTTTTAGTAAATAGGTTGTTCATTGGTTTTCCTTTTCGTTTTATTGAAATATTCCAAATAATGGAGCGAAACGATTGTAAAGAAGGGATAAATTTGGAGCAAATATTATTGCCTTATTTGGTCAGTGTTCCGACCAGTGAGAAGCGGTAGAGAAAAAGTGCGGTGGATTTTTTAAGAGATTTTGCCGCGTTTAAGGAACGGAAAACGCGGCATTATAAAGGAAAAGCGGATTGATTAAGGTTCGCTCAATAAAGTTTCGGCAAGTTTCTTCGCGCCTTTAAAATCCGCTTTGCCGCTGCCGAGCATCGGAATGTCATCAACCTGAAAGACATGACTCGGCAACATAATCGGCGGTATGTTGAGGCTTTTAATGCGTTCGTTGATTTCGCTTAAAGCGAGTTCCGATTTGATCAGTAATACGATACTTTCGCCTTTTTTCTCATCGTTTACCGCTACCGCCACAAAAGTGCCGTCATCGCCAAACACGCGGGCGAGGTTTTCTTCCACGCTGCCCAGGCTAATCATTTCTCCGCCGATTTTGGCAAAACGGGAATAGCGATCGACGATGGTCACAAAACCGTTTTCATCCATATGACCTTTATCGCCGGTTTTATAGTAACGGACGCCGTCGATTTCCGTGATCACTTCGGCGGTTTTCTGCGTATCATGCAGATAGCCTTTCATCACCTGACCGCCACCGATTAAAATCAAACCGTCTTCCCTCGGATTCAGCTCCGCCATGCTCTCCGGATCAACGATTTTAATCACGGTGCCGGGCAACGGCATACCGACCGAGCCGGATTTGCTGAAGGTCAATTCTTTCAGGCTTTCTTTTTCCAGTACGTTCGGCATATTTACCGCTGCAACGGGCGCGGTTTCGGTGGTGCCGTAGCCTTCATGAATTTCTAAACCGAATTTCATTCTGAACGCTTCTTTTACGTCGCTTTTCAGTTTTTCCGCGCCGGCAATGACCATACGGACCTGCTGGAACATAAGCGGATGCAGTTTCTTATTACGAGCGTAAAGTCGAAAGAAGGTTGATGTGCCGAACAGGATGGTCACGCCGTGACGGGCGCTCATTTTACCGATTTCCGCGCCGTCCGTCGGATCGGCAACGCTCACCATTTTGATCCCCTCACACAACGGCAGCAATGTGGTTACCGTTAAACCGAAGGAATGGAAAATCGGTAATGAATTGAGAATGACATCGTCTTTTTGGAAATTTAACAGCTCGCTTACCTGTTTGATATTGGTCAGCAAGTTTTTGTGGCTGAGTTCGATACCTTTCGGATCCCCTTCGCTGCCGCTACTGAACAAAACAGTGGCGGTGTCTTCCAGTCGGATCGGTTTGAAATAAACCAGTTTGATCAGCCATGCCGGCGCCAAAAGTGCGGTCAAAAATGCACGCGTTTTTGCACTTTTATTTATTGTTTTGCCGATATCTTCCGCCAACAGCGTTTTACCGTTTAACGGCTCGGCAAAATCGAAACCTTTGGCGTTCAGTTTTTGGATAAATTTTTGCGAACTGATCACATGACGGATGCCGGCTTTATCCAACGCTTTTTGCATCACTTCAGGACTTAGCGTGTAATTGAGATTAACCGGCACTTTCCCCATAATAAACAACGCCATATTCACGATAGCGCCTGCCGCCGAACTCGGTAATAACACCCCGACATGTTTTTCCGCCCCCAGTTTTTTGTTCAGCTGTTCGCTAAACATCAACACGGCGGCAATAAACTTGAGGTTATTTAAATGAGTGCCTTGCCCATCGACGATACAATCCTTAAACGGATGGGATTTTGCCATACTCAACCAGTGATGGGTAAAGGGTTTGCGTTTATTGATAAATCTTTCCCAAGCGCTGAAAGACAGTTCGAGCACTTTTTGTTTCATGGCGGCGGCATCAATAAAGCCTTGAATCGGCTTGCCGAACGCCACCAGAATTTCACGACGACCGCCTTTTTTGGTCAGATTTTTATAGTAACTGTCCGCTCTGGAAAAGCTGCTTCCCCACAAACCGCGCAGGTAAAACGGCAATACCGCGACATTTTCCAAGTCTTTAATAATGTGTTCAAAGCCTTTTTGAAATTCGTTGATTTGTCCGTTATAACTGATATGCCCTTCGGGAAATAACGCCACCACTTCGCCGTTGGCAAGATAATCTCTGATCGTTTGGATGGATTCCCGACTGGCGCCGCCACCGATAGGAATGACTTTAAAAATTTTCAAAAACCAAGTGAGATACCATTTATTGTAAATCGGACGATGCATCACAAACTTAATTGCCCGCGGACTGGCTGCTTGCAGCACCAACCAGTCAATCCAGCTGATATGGTTGCCGAGCATCAGCACACCGCCGCTTTGCGGCAGATTTTTCAAACCGTCCACATGAAAGCGATAATTGGTTTTTAACAGCGGCAATAATAGTAAACGGGTAAATAAATGCGGCAGTTGAATCATTGCATAGAAACTGCCGAACAAGCAGATAACGGAGGCAAACAGAAACAATCCCGTAGTGGAAATACTCAATTGTACAAAGACGATGCTGAGCAGCAAAAAGACAACCATCGAAATGTTTTGCAGAAAATTGTTACCCGCCATAATTTTTCCGCTGACAGTCTGAGGAGCAAAATATTGAATGGTCGCATTTAACGGCACGATAAACAAACCGCCGAAAAAGCCGAAAGCGAATGAGCAAAGAGTGAGTACGGCATTACTGTTTGTTAAGGCAAGAAAACATAATGAAACAAAAATCCCTAAGGCGCCTATCGGCACGATACCGAGTTCAATATGCAATCTTGAGGCTTTACCGGCAACGTATGAACCTAAAATCAAGCCGAATCCGCTGACCGCCAAAATCCCTTGAATCAACACGGCGTTATCCGTTTCAAAGCCCGCCTTATAATGCGCCGGAAACGCCGCTACAATCACTTGCGACACACCCCAAAACAAACTCAGCCCGATAACGCTCAGCCAGATATTTTTATCGCTTTTTAAAATATGGAAATTTTGCTTTAAATACCCCAATGTCAGATATTCTTTTAAATCGAATTTTTCCGCATTTTGTACGCCGGTTTGAGCGAAAAACGGAATTTTAAAGGCAAAATACGCTTCTATCGAGCTAAATATGATCAGCGCCACACCAATCCAGCGTACACTGTTCAAGACGATACCCGGATCCGTCGATAAGACGTAATGGCTTTCAAAAAATAACGAAAAACCGAAAGAGCTGAATAAAATCGCTACGATAGTCAGCGCCTGAATAATGCCGTTCGCCATACCGAGATTTTCCGTGCCGACGATGGATTTTATGATGCTGTATTTAGCCGGAGAATAGACCGCACTTTGCGCCGCCAGAATCAAAGTCAACGCAAAGGCAAGATAAAACGCACCGGCAAAATAGCTCAGGCAAATCAGAAAACTGATCGCTACGGCAGCCAGACTGCTCCAACGAATAATGTTTGTGCCGGAAAATTTATCGTTAATAAACGCAGAAGGTGAAAATAAAAGGATAAAGGGTAATAAAATCATCGCGTTGATCAACGCGGTTAGAACTACTAACGTATTGCCTTCAAAACTTTTCAACAATACGTTCTGAATGGTGATTTTATGCGCCAGATCCACGCCGGCATTAAGAAACAGGATAATTAAATAAGGCACAAAGCCGGCAAATTTAAGCAATTTCATTACGGGCTTCCTTTTGGTAAGTATTGAAGGTTTGCATGTTCATAACATAAGGTTTTAATACTAAGAGAATATCAAACAAGTGTTTCAGTTTGAGATCTTTAGGCTCGCTTTTTTCCAACGCGGCGAGGGTGACGGCGACTTCCTGCTCGGCTAATTCTTTCGCGCTTTGCAGATAATGTCGGATGATATTTAATTCCGCTTGATCGCTACGGCAGATAATCGCCAAGATATCGCGTTCTTTCGCGGTGAATAATCCGTCGCGCGGGCTTAACAGCCCGTCCGTCACCAATTTGTTCAGTTCTGTTTCCGTCAGATTAAATTCCGTACAGAGTTCATTTGAACTGAAAATTTCGTTTTCCGCTCCCATAATAATCGGGAGGGAATAAAGCAAACTTTCATAAGGCTGATTGGGATTAAAATTTTGATGCGCAAACAGTGCTTTAATTTGTGCAATACTGGCATTGAAATTGGATTGCAGATATTTAATAAATTCAAGCAGTTTGATGCAGTTTTCATCATATAAATGGAAATTGGGCTTATCCTTAAACGGCTCGGGCAGCAACCCTTCTTTAACGTAATACAGCACCGTGGATTTCGGCGTATTGCTGTATTTGACCAACTCATTCATTTTTAACATAGGATTTCCTCATTGCTGAATACGGCGGTAGTGTAACTTAAAATTACAAATAGTGTAAAGTGTTACTTTTCACTTTTAAAAAATAAGGAAAAAACCGACCGCACTTTTAGAGAGGACGATATGTTTTAATCGTGCAGTTTGTCCCTGTGACGGAAACGATTGCTTTGTGTTGATAAAATATAACCGACAAACGCTAAAAACCTTTGCAAGCCGACTTAAATTAGTTTATCGTGCAACGGCTGAAATGAAGATAGCCTTAGGGAAGGCTGACGTTATGTTTTTTCAAGAATAACGGAGCTTCATCAGGATTTGTTTAATTACCAGAGAATGAAACTATGTCAAGACCATTAAATTTTGTGATGATTTCGCCTCATTTCCCTGCCAATTTCGAGACATTTGCCCTGAGATTGCGCGAAAGCGGGTTTAATACCTTGGGAATTGCCGATACCCCTTACGAGCAGTTAAGCGAGGGTTTGCGTCGTTCACTGACCGAATATTATCGGGTGGATAATATGGAAGATTATGAACAGGTGTATCGGGCGGTGGCGTATTTTGCCCATAAATACGGACGTATCGATCGCGTCGAATCACATAATGAATATTGGCTTGAACTGGATGCCAAGCTGCGTACCGATTTCAATGTGTTCGGTTATAAAACCGAGGATATGCTCTCCATTAAAACCAAGGCGCAGATGAAGGAAATTTTCCGCGCTGCGGGGTTGAAAGTGGCGCAAGGTCGCGTATTTAAAAATGATGAAGATGCGCGTAAATTAGCCAAACAACTGGGATTTCCCGTGATTATCAAACCGAATTCGGGGGTGGGCGCCAGCGATACTTATAAAATCAAATCCGCCTTAGAGCTTGAGGATTTTTTCGGGTATAAAAATCCGCATATCGAATATATTATGGAAGAGTTTATCGACGGCGATATTGTTACTTTTGACGGTTTAACCGATCACGACGGCAAGATCGTGTTTTATTCAAGCTTAGAATATTCGGAAGCGGTGCTTGATACGGTGGAAAAAGACGGTGATATGTACTATTTCGTGCCGCGTGAAATTGCGCCGAAATTGGTTGAATTGGGCAAATTGTGCGTCGATGCCTTTAATGTGAGAGAGCGTTTCTTCCACTTTGAATTTTTCCGTGTAAGAAAAACCGGCGAATTGTTGCCGCTTGAAGTAAATTGCCGTCCGCCGGGCGGATTGACAATTGATATGTGGAACTACGCCAACGATTTTGATGTGTTCAGAGAGTATGCCAATATCGTTAAAGAAAACAAATTCTACGCTGACATTCGCCATCCGTGGAACGTGGTGTATATCTCCCGTAAAGCGAACCAACATTATGTAAATTCAATCGAATCCGTTTGCCGGCGGTTTGCGGATAATATCATCAGCGTACAAACCGTACCGGGCGTTTTCGCCAGAATTATGGGTGAGCACGGTATTCTTGCCCGCACGGAAACTATGGAGCAAATGCGTGAAATCGTACGTTTTGCCCAACAAAAACAGTAAAAAAGGAACAAGTTGTAAATGCACTTTGAAAGAAGAAGCCACTGGAGTGGCGAATTAGGGCGTGAGATGTACTTTAATGTGTACGGTCACGCAGGCAAACCCGTAATTGTTTTTCCGTCTTCAGGCGGTAATCAGAACGAATACGGCAATTTTGGTATGATCGATGCCTGCCGTTCGTTTATCGAACGCGGATTAATCAAATTTTATACGCCCGATTCTTATGACAGCGAATCTTGGTTGGCAAAATATAAATCGGGGCATGATATGGCGCAGGCACATAATGCGTATGATCGTTATATTATCAATGAGTTGGTTCCGCTGATTCGTCACGAATCCCAATGGGGCGGTACGATGATCGCCACCGGTTGCAGTATGGGCGCTTATCACACGATTAACTTCGCTTTGCGTCATCCCGATCTGTTTGATACCGCCATTGCTTTAAGCGGTGTGTATGACGCCCGTTTCTTCACCAATGAGTTTCATGGTGATCAGGCCGTTTATTTCAACTCGCCGATTGATTATTTGTGGAATCAAAACGATAACTGGTTCTTGGAACGTTATCGTCAGAACCACTATATCATCGCCGTAGGGCAAGGAGCGTGGGAAGAACAACATATCGTGGATACCGCCCGCTTGAAGGAAGCGTTTGAAGCCAAAGGCATTCCGGCGTGGTTTGATGTGTGGGGACACGATGTAGATCACGATTGGCCTTGGTGGCGAGTGCAAATGCCGTTCTTTTTAGGAAAGCTGGAAGAGCAAGGCATCATTTAGTTTACCGATAAGGGGCAAATTTTATTTGCCCCTTTGTTTTGAGTGCATGCGATGATGAAAGGTAGTGCGTTTGCTCGGACATTATTCCGTTATCGCAACAACGAAAACCTTAAAAACTCGACAAAATGATCCGCCCAGTGCATTTCGTGGTGGATTTCATTCGCCATAATTTTCAAGCGGATGTGATCAAGCGGATGCCCCGTCCTTAATAATGCCTGATAGTAATGCAGAGTACAATCGATATAGGCTTGATTCATATTGGAAATAAAATGCGAATCCATATCGTTGCCTTCGTTTGTGCCGACCTGAATAAAAACGCGGCTTGCTGTGTCGATAGGATGACGATGGATAAAGTGCATAAAGGCGGGCTCACTGAACCAAGATGCCAGTGAAAATACGCCGAGATGCCCGAACACCTGCGGATAAGCGGCTCCCATATAAGCAGTGATAATACCGCCCATTGAGCTGCCGGCGAGCAAGGTATGTTCGTGTTCGGGCTTGGTGCGATAGTTGTGATCGATAAAAGGTTTCACCGTTTCCACCACCCATTTGCCGTAATCCATTCCGCGTCCGCCGGTGTGGGCGACATCGGGTGTGGCGCCGGTATCCGTTTTCCACGGACCGTACTCGTCCAAGCGGTTCACGCCGGCATTATCAATACCCACAATAATTAATTTGGGAAATTCTTTGTGTTGTTTGATTGTCGGAATGATTTTCCACGAATGCCCCGAATAAGACTCTTTGCTGTAAAACACATTTTGTCCGTCGTGCATATACAGCACGGGATAATTCGCCCAAGGTTCGTTATGGTAATCTTTCGGCAACAACACGCGAATGCGGCGCATATGTTGGTAATAAGGTACGGGCAGAAAATGTTCCTGCATTTCAAGATAATGATGTTTGATATTTTTCATCGGAATCGCTTCCTAATTCATAAATGACGTTTCGCTCGAAATAACCGACGGCATAAAATCATAGCCGTCCCAAGCTGCAAAAAGGCGCTAACCATACCATAAATAATCGGCGTTTGCCATACGGACGTTATCTCGCTTTAAACAAAAATCCGCACCTGAATGAGATGCGGATTCAATTGAAAACGGCACAAAGTGCGGTCGATTTTTTCGTCGTTTTATATAAATGTCACCAATAGAATTGCCAACAGCTGCGGTGAGATGATCCTGAGGAACATGACCAGCGGATACACCGTAGCATAGGATAATGCGGCGGCGCCGCTGTCTTCTTTAATGGAATTGGCGAAAGCCAACGCCGGCGGATCGGTCATGGAACCCGCAAGCAGTCCGCATAAAGTGAGATAGTTCATTTGGGCGTACAGTCTTGCGATGACGCCGACAATCATCAAGGGGACAAAGGTAATCAATGCGCCGTAGCCCATCCATTCCAAACCGCCGCCTTCAACCAGCGTATGTACGAAGTTGCCGCCGGATTTTAAACCGACCACCGCCAAGAACAGCACGATACCGATTTCGCGCAATGCCAAGTTGGCGCTCGGCGGCATAAACCAATAGAGTTTGCCGATACTGCCGATACGGGCGAGGATCAACGCCACCACCAAGGGACCGCCGGCCAACCCCAGTTTCAACGCCACAGGGAAACCCGGAATGTGGAACGGAATGGAACCCAACAACACGCCCAAACCAATTCCGATAAACACCGGCAACATCTGAACTTGTTGTAATTTGGATTGCGCGTTACCGATCACCGAAATCGCCGCATTCATCACGTCTGCGCGACCAACCAAATGCAATACGTCACCGAATTGCAAATGCGTGTTGGCAGTCGGTACCAATTCGACACCGGCACGGTTAAGACGGGAAATCATCACGCCGTATTTTTGATGAATACCGATACGACGGATTTCTTTACCCAACACGTTTTCATTGGTTACCACTACACGTTCGGAACGTAATTCGGAACTGGTGGTGGACAGCGCCACATCCACTTCTTCACCGATGATCAATTTCATTTTTTTCAGTGCGCTTGCTTCGCCCACCATATGCAATAAGTCATCGACGAAAATTTCCGTATCGGCTTTCGGTACGCTAAGCACTTCTCCTCGTTTTAAACGAGTGCAGACGACGCCTTTATTTTCAAAACCGGGAATATCTTTCAGTTCTAACCCGTTCAAATTAGGGTTTGTCACTTTAATATTCATGGTACGCAAGGCATCTTTATAATGTCCGGCGTCCCGTTCGAAGCGGGCGGATTCACGCTCAATTTTCACTTTGAAAAACAGGCGGATTAACCACATTGTCAACAGAATACCGCAGATCCCGAAAGGATAAGCCACCGCGTATGCCATCCCCATGGTTTCGGTGATGTTATTCATACCCAGTTCGGCTAAGATCTGTTGCCCCGCACCAAGCGACGGCGTGTTGGTGACCGCGCCGGAATATACCCCCAGAATCACGTCCAACGGCACGCCGACGAGTTTATTCAATAAGACGACCGTCAGTGCGCCTAACAGCACGATTAACGCGGCAAATCCGTTCAGTTTTAATCCGGATTCCCGTAATGAGGCGAAAAAGCCCGGTCCGACCTGAATCCCGATGGTGTACACAAACAAAATCAAACCGAATTCCTGAATAAAATGCAGTGTATGCAGATCTAATTTTAATGCGTACTGGTTAGTAAAATGCGAAACTAAAATTCCGCCGAACAGCACCCCCCCGATGCCAAGTCCGACACCTTTTATCTTCCAATGCCCGATCCACAAACCTATCACGGCGACGAGGGCGAGAAGACTGATCGTGATGGCTATATCACTCATAACAACAACTACCTCTCATTAGTTAATTTTAAAAAATTTCTGCGAGCGATTATAACAAGCTTGCTTTTTGAAAACTTGAGCAAGCGCAAAAAATTGAACATTCATCACATTTTTCTTGCCTAATCAATAGATTTACTGAAAAATAACCGCTCAATTTTTGAATAATATATAAAATTAGGAAAACTATGAATTATTCTGAAGAACTCCTGAATTCGTTCCTTTGGATTTTAAAAGCGATGGCAAGCACGGCAGTGCTGTTTTCGCTCACCGTTTATATTTTAGCCAAAACCACCCGTTGGGGACATCAGTTTTGGGTGTTGGCGGCAGGTTATATTACGCCGAAACGCAGCCTCAGCCCATTGATTTACTTCAGTATTATCGTATTTTTTAATTTGCTTGCAGTACGTTTAAACATTCTGTTTTCCGAATGGCACAAAGCGATGTACGACGCATTACAACAAATGAACGAAAGCGTGTTTTGGATTCAGATGATCGTTTTCTCGGGAATTGCCACCGTACACGTCAGTAATGTGTTGCTCACTTATTATTTTACCCAACGTTTTACCATTCAATGGCGCACTTGGCTGAACGCGCAAATGTTGGAAAAATGGTTGGAAAATCAAGCCTATTACAAAACACAATATATTTATAATCAGCTGGATAACCCTGACCAACGGATTCAACAGGACGTGCAGTCTTATGTATCCCGCTCGCTCGGTTTTGCCACCGGCGTGATTTCTTCCGTCGTTTCTATTGTGGCGTTTACCGGCATTCTTTGGACGCTTTCCGGCGATATGCCGATTGCCGGCATCACTATTCCGCACGCATTGGTGTTCCTTGTCTTTATTTATGTCCTGATCAGCAGCGTATTCGCCTTTAAAATCGGGCGACCGCTGATTAACCTGAACTTTGCCAACGAACGTTTAAACGCAAACTACCGTTATTCCCTAATTCGCTTGAAAGAATATGCGGAGAGCATTGCCTTCTTCCGCGGCGAAAAAATGGAAAAAAATCTGCTGTTTAAACAGTTTAAACAGGTTATCGACAATGTTTGGCAAATTGTTTACCGCACTTTAAAACTGGCGGGTTTTAACCTTGCGGTATCGCAAGTGTCGGTGGTTTTTCCGTTTATTATTCAAGCCAGCCGTTTCTTCAGCCAACAGATTAAATTAGGCGATTTAATGCAGACCGCGCAGGCGTTCGGGCAGGTGCAATCGGCGCTGTCTTTCTTCCGTAATTCTTATGACGAATTTGCCGAATATCGCGCGGTGCTGAACCGTTTGACCGGATTTTACACCGCCATCAACCAAGCCAATCAGACTTCAAACACCGATATTCAAAACAACCCGAATCAGGTGGTGTTTGAAAATCTGACGGTCAATAAACCGAACGGCGAAGCTTTAATTAAAAATTTGAATTTAGTCTTACCGCAAGGCGCGTCGCTATTAATTAAAGGAGCTTCCGGCGCGGGGAAAACCACCTTATTGCGCACTGTCGCCGGGCTGTGGTCTTATTCCGAAGGGCAGGTGCATTGTCCGCAACAAAATACGTTGTTCTTATCGCAAAAACCTTATTTGCCGCAAGGTCGTTTAATTGACGCCCTGTATTATCCCGAACCGGCTCCGGACAACGTGGATTTAAATCAAGCGGCGCAAGCTATGCGTCAAGTACAGCTTGGGCATTTGGCGGACAAATTGGAACAGGAAAACGACTGGACGCGCGTGCTTTCTTTAGGTGAGCAGCAACGCTTGTCTTTTGCTCGCGTATTGCTGCATAAACCGACGGTCGCCTTTTTGGATGAAGCCACCGCCAGTATGGACGAAGGCTTGGAGGATGCAATGTATCGTCTGCTGCGAAGCGAATTACCGCAAACCACGATCATCAGCGTGGGACATCGTTCGACGTTACAGGTTCATCACCAACAGGCGTTACATATTGATGCGGACACGCAAAGCTGGCAACTGGTTTAGTGTTAAAAGTGCGGTCGGAAAATGATGAGAAATTTTATTCCGTTAGTTATTTTATGTTTTTCCTTTGTCAACTTATCGGCGGTCGCCGCTGAGCCGCTTAAACTGGTGAATGACGCCCGCAAACAAATTAATATCACTGTCGGTTACGATCCCAACTATCGCAAAATCGCCTATCCGATGGGGGATGTGCCGTTGCATACCGGCGTGTGCACCGATGTGGTGATCCGTGCATATCGCTGGCAACAGATTGATTTACAACAACTTGTTCATCAGGATATGAAAAAAGCTTGGAGCAGCTATCCTAAGTTATGGGGGTTGAAAACGACCGATCGCAATATTGATCACCGCCGTGTACCGAATTTGGAAACTTTTTTCAAGCGTCACGGCAAATCCTTATCACTGACCGATATATCCGCCTTCCAAGCAGGTGATATTGTGACTTGGCGCTTACCGCGTAATTTGCCGCATATCGGCATTGTCTCCGATAAAAAATCCCCCGACGGCATTCCGCTGATTATTCATAACATCGGCGCAGGCACGCAGGAAGAAGATATTCTGTTTAAATATAAAATGATCGGGCATTATCGCTATTGAGCATAAAAGTGCGGTCGGATTTTACTTTGTTTTATCGTTCCGTGCGGCACTTTTCCCAAAAACCAACGGCGCACCCTAAAGGTACGCCGTTGGTTGGAGAGGCGATAAAACGCTTACATTTTTAACCGCACTTTTGCCTCTTGAATGGCTTCCGCTACTCTTAACGGCGATACGCCGCCTTTGGCGCAGCGTTTATCCAAGCAGGATTGCAGGGAAAGAATTTCATACACGTCCTCGCCCACCACATCGCTGAATTGACGGAATTCTTCAAGACTGAGATCTTCCAATCCTTTGTGTACTTTGATCGCATACACCACGGTTTCGCCGACGATATGATGAGAGTCGCGGAACGGTACGCCCTTGGCAACCAGATAATCCGCCAGCTCGGTGGCGTTGGAATAGCCTTTCAATGCCGCTTCACGAGTGCGTTCGACGTTCACTTGAATATCTTCCAATACGAATGCCGCCATGGTCAGGCAGTCATACCATGTATCCAAGGCATCGAAAATGCCTTCCTTATCTTCCTGCATATCTTTGTTGTAGGCAAGCGGCAAGCCTTTCACCGTCATCAGCATACCGGTCAGCGCGCCGACCACACGTCCCGCTTTGCCGCGAATAAGTTCGCAGGCGTCGGGATTTTTCTTCTGCGGCATTAGGGAAGAACCTGAGGTGACGCGATCGGACAGTTCGACAAAATCCGCTTCGCCGCTGTTGAAGATAATCATATCTTCGGCAAAACGGGACAAATGCACCATACTGAGAGAAGCGGTGGAAAGCAGTTCGATAATATGATCGCGGTCGGATACGCTGTCCAAACTGTTACGTGTTGCCGAGGCAAAACCGAGATCCTGCGCCAACTGTTCGCGATCAACGGCGTAAGCGGTTCCCGCCAAGGCGCCGCTGCCTAACGGGCAGCTGTTCATGCGTCGATAAGCGTCGCTTAAACGGCTGTAATCGCGTTCCAACATTTCCACATAAGCCATACACCAGTGGGCGAAGGTAATCGGTTGGGCGCGTTGTAAATGGGTGTAACCCGGCATCACTGCGTGTTGGTTGTTTTCCGCCGTTTCCACCAGTTTTGCCTGAAGATCGCGCAACGCATATTGCAATTCGGTCACTTGCTGTTTACACCACATTTTAATGTCCAGCGCCACTTGGTCGTTACGGCTGCGTCCGGTGTGCAGTTTCTTCCCTAAATTGCCGACTTTGTCGATAAGTTTACTTTCCACCCAACTGTGAATGTCTTCCGCATCGTCTTGTAAAATCGCCTGCGGATTCGACCGCACTTCGATCAACAATTCGTTCAATGCCTGTTCCAACTGCCGTTGTTCGTCTGCGCTCAACACGCCGACCTTAACCAATGCCTTCGACCAGCCGATCGAGCCTTCGATATCCTGCTCCGCCAGACGGTAGTCAAAACGAAGGGAATCATTAAAATCTTTAAAACGTTTATCCGCTGCTTGGGTAAAACGTCCGCCCCAAAGTGCCATATATCTTCCTTATTTTTATGGAGTTATTCTTGTGCCGATAATTTTGCCGCTGAAAAGTGCGGTCAGTTTTTCCGGATATTTCCAGTTGGCGATATCCACGCCACGATTGAGGATTCGCGCAGCATCCAATGCCGCATTGACTTTCACAATCATGCCGTCGGTGATCACTCGTTCGGCGATTAAACGTTCGATTTGCGCCGCATTTAATTCGGATAACAGCTGTTTATCCGCGTTTAACACGCCGTCCACGTCGGAGAGCATGACCAAATCCGCATTGATTAGCGCCGCGATTGCCGTTGCCGCTTGATCCGCATTGACGTTCATCAACAAGCCGTTTTCATCTACGGCGATAGAGCTGATAATCGGCAAAAAGGCTTCCGCCAATAACGTATTCAATAATTTAGGATTCTTCGGTACGACGGTAGCAACATGACCTAATTCCGGATCAAATTGCGCCGCTTTGGTTAAATTGCCGTCCGCCAGACATAAGCCGACGGGGTTCAGTTTAAATTTCGCCGCCTGCGCCACTAAGGTTTTGTTGGCGATACCCGCCAAGGCGCCGACAATAATGTCAATTTGATCGCTCGGCGTAATCCGTAAACCGTTTTTCTTTTGCACCGGCAGATTCAGGCGCTTCATTAAATCATCCACCAAACAACCGCCGCCGTGTACGATTAACAACGGGCGGTCGAAGTTTTTTTGATAATCCGCCAAGGCGGTAAACAGATTTTCCATGGCGGCGGGGGTATCCAGTAACACGCCGCCTAATTTAATCACTAAAGGTTTCATCTTAAATCAATCCTGCCGTTTCTTCATAACCGTAACGAATATTAGCACATTGTACCGCCTGAGCGGCAGCGCCTTTGAGCAAATTATCCTCTGCGCCGATAATAATGATATGCCCGTTTTTGGTAGCAAAACCGATGTCACAATAAGGCGTGAATTCAACCGCTTTAATGCTCGGCAACTCTTGTTCATAAACGCGAACCAACGGCTTGTGTTGATAATATTGCTGATATGCGGCGCTAATTTGTCGGTCATCAATACCCTCTTTCAATTTAGCGGTGACGGTTGCTAAAATGCCGCGTTTAAAATTGCCCAAGTGCGGGGTGAAAATCACTTCGCAGCCTAAATGAGTGGCGATTTCGGGTTGATGACGGTGATTAAACACGCCGTAGGCATTCAAGCTGACTTCGCAGAAACTGCTGGTCAGCGAGGCTTTACGTCCTGCACCGCTGACCCCGCTGACTGCGTTGATAATCGGTAATTGGTTGAGATCCAATAAATTATTTTCGATAAGCGGTTTTAAACAAAGTTGCGAAACTGTCGGGTAGCAACCCGCCACCGCCACCAATTCGGCTGTTTTAATTGAGTTCGCATTCCATTCCGCCAAACCATAAACCGCCGTTTTTAATAATGCGGGATATTGATGTTCAAAACCGTAGTATTGGCGATAAAACGATGCGTCGTTGACTCGATAAGCGCCCGACAAATCAAAAACTTTGCAATGCTGTTGCAGGAATTGCGGTGCCAAATCGTGACTGACTTCGTGTGCCGTCGCCAGAAAAACCGCATCGGCACTTTGCGCCAATTCGGTCAGGTTTTCAGGTAAAGGCTGTAACGGTAAATCACAGATTTGTTTTAATTGCGGATAAAGAGAAGAAACAGGCTTGTGCGCATCTTGGCTGTTGGCGGAAACATACAATCCCGTCAAGGTGAAATGCGGATGTAGGGTTAAAATACGGGCGAGTTCCGCACCGGTATAACCGCTGGCGCCGATAACGATTGCGTTTTGCATAGGATATAATACCTTGTTAATGATTTGATTCATTTTAATGATTAATTATGCTAATATTTTGCATAATTATTTATGTAAACGCAATCTTTATTTCAGGTGATAACATGAAAAAACTCCCGTCATTTTTTGATATGTATGCGCAGTTAATTGCATTACCGACAATTAGCGACATCAGTCCCGCCTTGGATCAATCCAATCGTCGGCTAATCGAATTATTAGCTGATTGGTTGCAAACCTTGGGCTTTAAAACCGATATTATTGCCGTGGAAGGCAGTCGTGATAAGTATAACCTGCTGGCGACTTACGGCGAAGGAGAAGGCGGTTTGTTACTGGCGGGGCATACGGACACCGTGCCTTTTGATGAAGGGCGTTGGACGTTTGATCCTTTTAAATTAACGGAAAAAGAAGGCAAGTTTTACGGTTTGGGTACGGCGGACATGAAAGGTTTCTTCGCTTTCGTATTGGATGCCGTCAGTCGCCTTGATTTAACCGCGTTAAACAAACCGTTACGCATTTTAGCCACCGCCGATGAAGAAACGACGATGCTCGGCACCCGCACCTTTATTCAACATACCCATATCCGTCCCGATTGCGCGGTTATCGGTGAACCCACTTCGCTCAAACCGGTACGGGCGCATAAAGGACATATCGGGCAAGCGTTGCGGATTGTGGGAAAAAGCGGACATTCCAGCGATCCCGCCAAAGGCATTAACGCCATTGAATTGATGCACGAAGCCACCGGTTATTTAATGCAAATGCGCAATGAGCTACGCGATAAATATCACCACGCGGCATTCGCCATTCCTTATCCGACCATGAATTTCGGCGCAATCCACGGCGGTGATGCGGTCAACCGCATTTGCGCCTGCTGCGAACTGCATTTTGACATCCGCCCGTTGCCGAATATGCGTTTGGAGGATTTGGATGAAATGCTGCGGGAGAAATTGGCGCCGATGTTTGCGCAATACGGCGATCGTCTGTCCATTCATCATTTACACGACGCCACGCCGGGTTATGAGTGCGAACACTCCGCTCAAGTGGTGCAAGTGGTGGAGAAATTACTGGGGGAAAAATGTGAAGCGGTCAATTACTGCACGGAAGCGCCTTTTATCCAACAACTTTGTCCGACATTGGTTTTAGGTCCTGGTTCGATCGAACAAGCCCATCAGCCGGACGAGTTTTTAGCGGCGGACTTTATCCAGCCGACCCGTGAACTATTGACCAAGCTGATTCATCATTTTTGTTAAAACAACGCGTTTTTCGACCGCACTTTTATTGCCGGCGTGCATAAAACGCCGGCGTATTTGCTGAAAAGAGCAGTGCTGAAAAGATCAGTTTCGTTTACTTTGTCTTTTGTTCAATTTTAATCCTTGCAAAATATAATAGCCGTTTACGCACGCCACAAAGATGTTCAATCCCGCCACCGGTATGGAGCCGATTAAAATGCCGTAGATAATAAAACAAACCGCTCCCAAGCTGTTAACAATGCGCAACTTAATGATGTCGCGCATTAAAAAAGATCCTGAAACCAATAACATAGCGATGTAGCCTAATATTTCGATGTAGTTCATATTTTTCCTCGTTTCACTTGTTTGAGGCTATTCTAACAACTTGTTCGGCGGTTGTATTTAGGTCATCACAAACGCAAAGGTTTGCGTAAAAAAAATTTTACAAATTCGGGCTTTTGCTTTGATTGTGCGGCACTTTGAGTATGTGGAATTAAAAAATTTCTAATAAAAATAGGTTTTTGTTGAATTCAATCTATTAATTAAAACAAATTAAGTTTTTTTCATAAAAAAAATTGCAATCAAATTATATTTTGTTGCATATTAGACCCGAGCCGTAACAAGGCACAAATTTATAACAAAATGCAAACATTCAACATTTTTAGAAGGAAATTACTATGTCCAACACAGTTTCATCATTAGAAGAGTTTTTAGCGCAAGTGGCACGGCGCGACGGCAATCAACCGGAGTTTTTACAGGCGGTGCGCGAAGTGCTAACGTCCATTTGGCCGTTCTTGGAAAAAAATCCGAAATACCGCTCACAAGCTTTATTAGAGCGCTTGGTTGAACCTGAGCGCGCCATTCAATTCCGTGTGGCATGGATGGACGATCAAGGACAAGTACAGGTAAACCGCGCGTTCCGCGTGCAATACAATAGCGCGATCGGTCCGTTCAAAGGCGGTATGCGCTTTCATCCGTCGGTCAACCTGTCTATCTTAAAATTCTTAGGTTTTGAGCAAATTTTCAAAAATGCGTTGACTACATTGCCTATGGGCGGCGGTAAAGGCGGTTCGGATTTTGACCCGAAAGGCAAATCCGATGCGGAAGTAATGCGTTTCTGTCAGGCGTTGATGGTTGAGTTATATCGTCATCTCGGTCCGGATACGGACGTGCCTGCCGGTGATATCGGCGTAGGCGGACGTGAAGTGGGCTATCTTGCCGGTATGATGAAAAAATTATCCAACCAAACCGGTTCCGTATTTACCGGTAAGGGCTTGACCTTCGGCGGCAGTTTAATCCGTCCTGAAGCGACGGGTTACGGCTTGGTTTATTTCGTTAAAGCGATGTTGGCGGAAAAAGAGCAGTCTTTGGTCGGCAAAACCGTGGTGGTTTCCGGTTCGGGCAACGTTGCGCAATATGCCATTGAAAAAGCGTTGGAATTCGGTGCGAAAGTGGTTACTTGTTCCGACAGCTCCGGCTATGTTTATGATGCCGCCGGTTTCACTAAAGAAAAATTGGCCGCTTTAATGGAAATCAAAAACGTGAAACGCGGTCGCGTGAAAGATTATGCGGAGCAATTCGGTTTGCAATATGTTGCGGGCGAGCGTCCTTGGGGCGTGAAAGCGGACGTAGCATTGCCTTGCGCGACCCAAAACGAATTGGATCTTGCCGATGCGCAAAAATTGATTGCTAACGGCGTGCAATTAGTGGCGGAAGGCGCCAATATGCCGACCACCATTGAAGCGACCGATGCCTTATTAGCGGCAAACGTACTGTTCGGACCGGGCAAAGCGGCGAATGCGGGCGGTGTAGCGACTTCCGGTTTGGAAATGAGCCAAAACTCACAACGTCTAAGCTGGACTCGCGAAGAAGTGGACGCGAGATTACACCGCATTATGTTGGATATTCATGCGAACTGTAAAAAATACGGTACCGTTGAAGGTCAGGCAAATATCAACTATGTTGTCGGCGCAAACGTAGCGGGCTTCGTGAAAGTAGCGGATGCCATGTTAGCGCAAGGCGTGTACTAACCATTATAAAAACGGGCAAAAATTCAACCGCACTTTTAGCGATAAAAGTGCGGTTTGTTTTTCGGATGTTTTGATTGATATCAATATATTAGAGTGTGAAAAAAAGTATAATTTAAAAGCCACAATATGGAACCGATATAGATTAACAACCATATTACAAAGAAGATAACGTATTTTTCTAACTCAATTGAAAAGGTAACACTATGTTTATTAAGTTTCTGAAAAAATTATTCGGTCGTGGCGATGCCGCATCGTCTAACAAACAGGGCGGTTGGAATGCCGAAGAGGGCGTGTATTACGCCAAAGGCAGCTACGATAACATAGCGGAATACAACAATGAATTGATTTGTATCGGCAATGTTATGGACGATTACATGACGGACATGAATGCCGCCATGGATGCGCGAGATTACAAACGGGCTGAAGAAGTGCGCCTCAAATGGCTTGCCGCAATACCCGAATGTGTTGTCGAAGCCGAAAAACTAGGCGCATATAAAGGTGATGACACGCTGTTAGAGGCCTTAATACGCCATTTCGCCGTGTATTACGATTTAATGGAAGAGGGCTACAAAAAACTGATTGAATTTCGTGTCGCCCAAGGATATGACTCGGCTCAAGCTACCGAGCAGGAAACGGAAAACAATAATAAGATCATTAACAGTGCAATGTATTTTAACGAAGTCAGCAGGGCGTTTTTGGCGAAGTTTCACAACGAATAAACAGGGTATGGATAACCGTAGAAATACATTAGCAACGCTGCCCTGAAGGGAAAGTCAGACCGCACTTTTAGCGATAAAAGTGCGGTTTGTTTTTCGGATGTTTTATGCAATTTATTGCTTGGTCAATTTCGTCCAGTTGTAATAACCGTAAATTGAGTTAAGCAAGTAGGCGGAATACATTATGACAATAGGCAGTGAACCTTCTTCTGCTTGTAGCCATAAAATGATAGAAATCACATTTAAACCAATCCACAATAACCACTGTTCCCGATAACGCAGGATCATTAATAACTGTGCAACGACCGCGATAACAGTGGTTAAACCGTCTAAATTTACTGAACTGCCACCTGCCTCCTTTAGTTTTTGGATCAACAACAATGTGCCGATAATAATTGTTCCCAATGTCAATGCCCAGCCTTTTAAGGTCAATGACTTTGCAATAACACTTTCTGTACCGCTTTTCTCTTTTTGTAGGTTATCTTTCCATAGAAAAAAACCTATGAATTGTGCAGGAAGATATACATATAACACTGTATTCATTTCACCAATATAATTGGCACTCCAAGCCGTATAGAAATAAGTATAAGCAAAAATTAAGCCAAATAAATAGTTACTGATTTTTCCTTTACTGACGAAAACCACACAGAGAATACCTGTAACCCCGGAAACCATTGCGACTAACGAGTCCGGATTAACAATATATGTACCTATTTGTGCGGCTAAAAAAATAAACAACCAAACCACTTCAAAAGCTTTCCAACCGCCGAATAACTCGTCTTTTATAGCTTGCCAATTTAAGTTCATCATAAGATCCTCCGTAACTAAATTTTAACTGATTTTTACACCGCACTTTAAAGAAGTCAACCCTAAATTACATAAATATAAAATTAAATTTAAATAACCGTATTTTTGTAATATATATGATCCATTTTAATTTGAATTTCATTTTTAACGGTAACAAGGCTAAAATAGCCCGTTACATTTTAGCGGAAGGGAAATTATGTCATTTGTAATCGGTCAGCGTTGGCTGAGTGAAAGTGAAAACGAATTGGGATTGGGACAGGTCAGCGCGCTTAATGCACGGACGGTGACCTTGTTCTTCCCTGCGGTGAATGAAAGTCGCATCTATGCCTCGGCTTCCGCGCCTTTAATTCGGGTCAGTTTTAAACCCGGCGATAACATTACCCACAATTCGGGTTGGCAGGGTCGCGTACTCAAGGTGACGGAACAACAAGGCCGCCTAATTTATACGGTTGAGCGTGCGGATAATCAAACGGAAACGCTTTTACCGGAAAGCGAGTTGGCAGCCCGACTGTCGTTCAGCCGTCCGCAGGACAGATTATTTAATGCGCAAATTGAGCGCAGTGAGCATTTTGCCTTGCGCTATCAAGCGCTGCGCCATCAACAGGCGCAATTTCAATCGCCGTTACGCGGATTACGCGGCACAAGGGCGAGTTTGATTCCTCATCAGTTATACATTGCGCGCGAAGTCGGGCAACGTATTGCGCCGCGCGTTTTATTGGCGGATGAAGTGGGATTGGGCAAAACCATTGAAGCGGGTATGATTTTACAGCAACAGTTATTTGCCGGCAGGGTGGAACGGGCGCTGATTATTGTGCCGGAAACCTTGCAACATCAATGGCTGGTGGAAATGTTGCGTCGTTTCAATTTGCCCTTTTCGTTGTTTGATGAAGAGCGGGCGGCGGATTTCGCCGCCACGGAAACGGAAGCGGAACGCAATCCTTTCGGCAGTGAAAACCTGATTATTTGCGCCTTGGATTGGTTGCTTGCACAACCGAAACGTGCCGCACAAGCCGCTGCGGCAGAGTTCGATATGTTGATTGTGGATGAGGCCCACCATTTGCTTTGGACGGAACAACAGCCGAGCGCTTCGTATCAGCTGGTGGAAAACCTTGCCCGTCATATTCCGTCGGTGTTATTACTGACCGCAACGCCCGAACAGCTGGGACAGCAAAGCCATTTCGCCCGTTTGCGTCTGCTTGATCCCGCCCGTTTTTACGATTACGCCGCATTTAGTGCGGAACAGCGCAATTATCAACCGATTGCTCGGGCAGTGCAAACCCTGCTCTCGGATAACCCGTTGAGTACGGCGGAACAAAATGCGCTGACGGAGTTATTGTCGGAACAGGATATCGAACCCGCCTTGAAAGCGATTCGTTCCGCGGCGGATAATGATTTGTGCAGACAGGCGCGAGAAGAACTGATCCGCGATCTTATTGATCGCCACGGTACCGGTCGTTTGTTGTTCCGCAATACCCGACAGGGCGTGAAAGGTTTTCCGTCGCGCGTTTATCATCAAATCAGACTGACGCCCGCATTATCGGGACAAGATCCGCGCATTGAATGGCTGATTGCTTTTCTGCAACGGCTGCGGACGGAAAAAGTGTTGGTTATTTGCCAAACCCTCGCTACCGCCGTGCAGTTGGAAAAAACGTTGCGCGATAAAGAAGGTATCCGCAGTGCGTTGTTTCACGAAAAAATGTCGATTGTGGAACGGGATCGCGCCGCCGCTTATTTCGCCCAAACGGAACAAGGCGCACAGGTGTTATTGAGTTCGGGGATTGGCTCGGAAGGACGTAATTTTCAATTTGCCTGTCATTTAGTGCTGTTTGATTTGCCGCACAATCCTGATCTGTTGGAACAATGTATCGGACGTTTAGACCGTATCGGGCAGAATCGAGAAGTACAAATCTATGCGCCTTGCATAGCGGATTCGGCGCAGGCGCGTTTGGCGCAATGGTATCATCAAGGGCTGAACGCCTTTGAGGAAACCTGCCCGATGGGTGCTGTGTTGTTTGAAAAGTGCGGTCGGAAATTGCAAGATTTTTTGCAACGGGAAACTGTCGGCACGGATTTCGAACAATTCATTCAAGACACCGCCAAGCAGCGTTTACAGCTGAAACGGGAATTGGAACAAGGACGCGACCGCTTGTTGGAATTAAATTCAAACGGTGGCGAACAGGCGCAGCTATTAGCTGCAGAAATTGCCGCACAGGACGCTGAACAAGCATTAATGGATTTCAGCTTAAATCTGTTTGATATCATCGGCGTAGAGCAGGAAGATTTGGGCGAACGTTCCGTTGTCATCAGTCCGACGGGGACAATGTTGGTGCCGGACTTCCCCGGCTTGAAAGAAGAAGGCGTCACCGTCACTTTTGATCGCCGACTGGCGCTAGCGCGCGAAGAAATAGAATTTTTGACTTGGGATCACCCGATGATCCGCAACGGCATTGATTTGATTACGTCGGGCAACATCGGCAAAGCCGCGGCGGCGTTATTGCCCAATCACAAACTACCGCCCGGCACGCTCTTATTGGAATTGGTTTATGTGGCGGAAAGCCAAGCGCCGAAAGGCTTGCAACTTACCCGTTTCCTACCGCCGACGCCGGTGCGAATGCTATTAGACGGCAAAGGCAACGATCTCGCCGCGCAGGTTTCTTTTCATGCGTTACAAAAACAACTGAAACCGTTGGACGGCAATCTGGCGAATAAAGCGGTGAAAATGCTGCGTGACAACATCGAACGGTTATTACAGACCGGCGAAAAATATATGGCGGATCAACTGAAGCCGTTAATTGAGCAGGCGTTGCGACGGGCGGATTCCGAGCTGTCCGCCGAGTTGAACCGTCTAACGGCGTTGCAGGCGGTAAATAAAAATATCCGTCAGGATGAAATCGAACGCTTGCAACATATCAGAGCGCAATCTCTGCAACGAATTGCGCAGGCAAATTGGCGTTTGGACAGCCTGCGCGTGATTATCAGTAATAACGTATAAAAGTGCGGTGGGATTTTTCGCCGTTTTGAAAACAGCCAGAAAAACGACCGCACTTTTATGCAACAACATTCATCAGTAAACATATGGCATTAATCGAATATCATCCGCCGACGGAGCCTTGGTTGGATATCGTCTATCATGACAATCATATTATGGTCGTTAATAAACCGAGCGGCTTGCTTTCCGTACCCGGCAATCAAGTGCAATATTATGACAGCGCCATGTCGCGTATTAAGGACAAATACGGATTTTGCGAACCCGCCCATCGTTTGGATATGGCAACCAGCGGAATTTTACTGTTTGCCATGAGCAAAGCGGCGGATCGCGAATTGAAACGCCAGTTTCGCGAACGGGAACCGAACAAACATTATCAAGCGTTGGTTTGGGGACATTTGCAACAAGACAGCGGCACGGTCAATCTGCCGTTGATTTGCGATTGGGAAAACCGCCCGCGGCAAAAAATCTGTTTTGAACGCGGTAAAAGGGCGGTCACGCAATTTACCGTGTTAGAACGCCTGCCGCATAATTGTACAAGGGTAAAACTGACACCGATTACCGGACGTTCCCACCAGTTGCGCTTACATATGTTGGCGCTCGGACATCCGATTTTAGGCGATAAATTTTATGCTCATCCGCAAGCCAAAGCCCTTGCCCCGCGTCTTTGTCTGCACGCGCAAAGCTTGCGGATCAGGCATCCGATCACAGGCGAAGTAATGCGCTTTGAACGGGAAGCGGAGTTTTAGTGTTACGCTATTTTTTTAGGAAAAGTTTCCCGCCTGTAAATAACCTAGCACGAGCCGTGCCAGGTTCGTTAAGCCCAGCCCCACAGGGGCTGAATGGAAGAGCCGCAGAGCGGCTCAGATTAAGTAACCCTATACGGCTCGTATAGGGTTTGTCAGCGGTCTGAGCGTATCTTAAAAAAATACGCTTTCTGTTGTTCGGTTTTTCTTTCGCTTAAGAATAAAGCGCATTATTTGCCCAATAATTCCTTCTCAATACGTTCTCTGGCTTTTGGCGCTTCTACCGCCATT
>JBHBXR010000011.1:0-6391 GCA_041795785.1 Mesocricetibacter sp. | reverse complement strand
GTGGTAATTCATTGGCTAAAAGCCTTTCGTGAAAGAGGACTTGATGGCGTAAAATCCCCTTATAAAAAGCCTCAACCCCCGAAAATAGTGAAACCGAAAATGAAAAAGAAAGAAATTGAGGTGCCGGAGCCAACCGACCTTTCGCGCCAAGCGTTTAAAAAACTGCAACGAGAGTTGGCTTATTTACGAGCGGAGAATGCTTACCTAAAAAAGTTGGAGGAGTTAGACCGTCAAAAACAACAGCAGAAAAAAGAGAAATCATCGAAGCGTTAAAGACAAATCACGCCTTGAATGATTTGCTTCGCGTGGCTAAAATGCCGCGCTCAACCTTTTATTATCAACAGGTTAAGCGCGATTACACACAAGCGAAAGAGGCTATTTTGTCGCTGTATCACGAGAGTAAACAGCGTGACGGCTATCGCCCTTTAACGTTAAAATTGCGTTAAGTCGGCTTGGGTTTGAATCACAAAACCGTGCTGAAATTGATGCATGAGTTGAGTATTCGTTCAATATTACGTAAAAAACGAAACGGAAAACGCGGGAAAACGTCACATATTGCCCCGAACGTGCTGAATCGTGATTTTACGGCAACACGACTCAATCAAAAATGGGTGACCGATGTGACGGAATTTCACATAGGACAAGAAAAACTCTATTTTTCGCCGCTGATGGATTTAGCTAATCGGGAAATTATTGCGTATAATTTTGCCACACGACCGAAGTTCTCGTTGGTAAAAAGGATGTTAGAACAAGGGCTGAGTCAGATCAAGCCGACAGATTACCCGATTATTCACAGCGACCAAGGCGTATTATACGGCACGGCTGAATGGGTAAAAATGTTGGAAGGCAAGGCAGTGCAAAGCATGAGCCGCCGAGGCAATTGCTACGACAACGCCGTGATTGAAAGCTTCTTTGCGATATTGAAATCGGAATGTTTTTACTCACGGACTTATACTTCAATCGCCGAATTACAGGCAGAAATTGAAGAATATTTGGTGTATTACAACCAAAAACGAATTAAACCCGACTTAAAAGGATTGAGCCCGGCACAATACCGAGCTCAATATTTACGTGAATAACCTGTCCAACTTTTGGGGGGCAGATCACTTTTAGTTGAAACAGCCGCTATGACGGATAAAGTGCGGTGCGGTCTGTAATATTTATCAAACTTAAAGTTTAACGACTTTTGCCTGTTTCACCATATTATCGCTGACTTCCAAAATAGTGATTTGCAACCCGTTGATTTCGCATACGGTGCCTTCTTCGGGGATTTCTTCCAAGTATTCCAAAATAAAGCCGTTGAAAGTACGGACTTCATCCGTATTTAAATTCCAATCGAACAATTTATTAATATCGCGGATATTGGCGGAACCTTCGATCAGAACGGAACCGTCTGCCTGTGGCATAATTTCTTCGTCGATAGACGGAGTGGTGGAAGTGGTAAATTCACCGACAATTTCTTCTAAAATATCTTCCAACGTGACCAGCCCTTTTATATCGCCGTATTCGTCCACGACCAAACCGACCCGTTCTTTATTGTTGCGAAAGTTAAGCAATTGTGCGGTCAAGGCGGTACCTTCGGGAATAAAATAGATTTCATCGGCGGCGCGTACTAACGTCTCTTTGCTGAATTCGTTTTTATCCAACATCAAGCGGTAAGCTTCGCGTACCCGTAAAATGCCCAGCAGGTTTTCATCCATATTGCCCTTATATAATACTACACGGCTGTGTGCGGCATGATTAAGTTGGCGCATAATGGCTTTCCAATCGTCATCAATATCAATACCGGCAATATCGTTACGCGGCACCATAATGTCGTCCACCGTCACTTCTTCCAAATCCAAAATGGAAAGCAGCATTTCTTGGTGAGCGGAAGGCATATATTTACCCGATTGATTGACAATGGCGCGTAGTTCTTCCGGGCTTAACGAATGGGATTTCAGCTCGCTTTTTAAACCGGTGAGCTTGATTAATCCCCGAATAATCAAGTTCATAAAAAACACCAGCGGGCTGAACACTTTCATAAATAAAGTGAGTATATGGCTGGTGAAAAAGGCGACTTTTTCGGGATAAATCGCAGCGACGGTTTTCGGATAGATCTCGGAAAATACCAACATAACGAAAGTTAATGCGCCGGTGGCAATGGCAACGCCGGCATCGCCGTATAAACGCATTCCGATAATGGTGGCGATGGCGGAAGCGGAAATATTAACCAGATTATTGCAAATAAGGATCAGGCTGAGTAATTTGTCGGTTTTTTTCAGCAGTTGTTCCGCTTTTTTGGCGCCTTTGTGCCCTTTTTCGGCAAGAAAACGCATACGGTAACGGTTGGCCGAGAGCAAGCCGGTTTCGGAACCTGAGAAATATGCGGATAAAATTAAGAGAATGATTAAGGTAATAAATAACGTACTAAGGGGGATACTGTCCAAAACGTAATAGTCCTTTTATTTAATTCAATGTACGGTGAGAAAACGCATTATTTTTCGACCGCACTTTTCCTTTGGTTAAGTTAGCCGATACGGATGTCAAGCATTGCCCGACTGCCGAAATAGGCGATGCTGAGCAGAATCATACCCGAAATCGTATAAATGATCATTCTTTTTCCGCGCCAGTGCAGTTTCCAATGACCGATTAACAGCAGCCCGAAAACCGCCCAAGCCAAAGAGGAAAAAATCGCTTTTTGAATATTTTGCGCGGCAAAAAAATCCGCTAGATATATCGCACCGGAAATCAGCGTTAACGTAAGCAGCACCTCACCGCTGAGCATAACGCGGAAAAAATGGCGTTCGACCGTCATTAACGGCGGGATAATCGGTGAAAAGGTGGTTTTTTTGTTCTTCAGATTATAATCCACCCAAGTCAGTTGGATGCTGTAAAGCATTGCCATAAAACACACGGCATAAGCGAATAGCGCTAAGAAAATATGGACGAGCAAACCGAGGTTTTGCGTTAAGTGTTGCACCATATGGCTTGGTGCGAACTGCGCCAAGGCTATGTTGATAATGGCGAAACAATACACAATCGGCAATAAAAACCACAGGGTTTTGACCTTGAGCAATATCGCCAAGGTCGCCAACAGTGCGACAACCACGGAAACCAGTGAGCCGAATTCCATTAAGGTGAAATTATGTCCTTGCACAATATTCACCAGTAACGGGGACAGGCTGACGGAATGCAAAACGACAGCCGCAAGTGCGGTCAAAAAAAACAGTGTTTTATTGGGCCGTTGCGCTTGTTCACCGGATTGCACTTTGAGCAGCATCGGCGTAATTAAAAGTACGCCGGCTAGGTATAAGAGCATAGCGAAAATTGAAATTAACATAATAGCGACCTTTCAAAAATAATTGTTTTTATTCTAACTTCGGCACTAAAAAATATCAAATAGTGAAAATCTGCCCAATTCCAGTATAATGAACGCAATTTTTGTCAGTGATAACGAGAGAATACTATGTTTGAGAGTTTGTCCGACCGCCTTTCTAAAACCCTGCGCAATATCACGGGGAAAGGTCGTTTAACGGAAGATAATATTAAAGATACCCTGCGCGAAGTGCGTATGGCGTTGTTGGAAGCCGATGTGGCGTTGCCTGTGGTGCGTGAATTTATCAATAAAGTGAAGGAACGCGCCATCGGTGAAGAAGTGAACAAAAGCCTGACACCGGGACAGGAATTCCTGAAAATCGTCCGCGCCGAGCTTGAATCCGCCATGGGCGAGAGTAATGAAAGCCTGAATTTAGCCACTCAACCGCCGGCAGTGATTCTGATGGCGGGTCTGCAAGGGGCGGGTAAAACCACCAGCGTGGGGAAATTAGCCAAATTCCTGCGCGAACGTCATAAAAAGAAAGTACTTGTCGTATCCGCTGACGTTTATCGTCCGGCGGCGATTAAGCAATTGGAAACCTTGGCGCAAGCGGTCGGTGCGGATTTCTTTCCTTCCGATGTTAAACAAAAGCCGGTGGAAATTGTTCAATCCGCATTAGCCAATGCCAAATTGAAGTTCTATGATGTCTTGATTGTGGATACCGCCGGTCGCTTACACGTTGACGGTGAGATGATGGATGAAATCAAACAAATCCATGCGACGCTTAATCCGATTGAAACTTTGTTCACCGTTGATGCGATGACCGGTCAGGATGCCGCCAATACGGCGAAAGCCTTTAACGAAGCCTTGCCGTTAAGCGGTGTGATTTTAACCAAAGTGGACGGTGATGCGCGCGGCGGTGCGGCGTTATCCATTCGTCAAATCACGGGCAAACCGATTAAATTCCTCGGTGTGGGCGAGAAAACCGATGCGCTGGAACCTTTCCATCCCGATCGCATTGCATCGCGGATTTTGGGAATGGGCGATGTATTGTCCTTAATTGAAGATCTTGAACGTTCGGTGGATCGTGAAAAAGCCGAGAAAATGGCGCAGAAATTCAAAAAAGGCGATAGTTTTACCTTGGAAGATTTTCGCGAACAGTTGATCGAAATGAAGAAAATGGGCGGCATGATGACGATGTTGGAAAAACTGCCGGGGGCTAAAAATCTGCCGGATCATCTGAAAAATAAAGTTGATGACAAAATGTTCCACAAAATGGAAGCCATTATCAATTCGATGACCTTAAAAGAACGCGCCAATCCCGATATTATCAAGGGATCGCGTCGTCGCCGTATTGCCTTGGGTTCCGGTACGCAGGTGCAGGATGTAAACAAGTTATTGAAGCAATTCGATGAAATGCAACGCATGATGAAAAAAATGCGCAGCGGCGGTATGGCGAAAATGATGCGCGGCATGAAAGGAATGATGGGTGGCTTAGGCGGTATGGGCGGCGGCTTGGGCGGCATGTTTAAACGCTGATTAGCAGACCACGGACAAGGATATAACAACAAAGTGCGGTCGGAAAAACACAGGTTTTTTTGACCGCACTTTTATGGAGAACGGGATGATTAAGATTAGTGCGCTGGATCATTTAGTGTTGACGGTTGCCGACATTGAACAAACCATTGCTTTTTATACGCAGATTTTGGGATTTCAAGCGGTGACCTTCGGTGACAACCGCAAAGCGCTGACTTTCGGCAGACAAAAGATCAACTTACATCAAAAAGGACGGGAAATCCTTCTTCATGCCATGCAACCGACCAGTGGGAGCGCGGATTTGTGTTTTATCAGTGAAACGCCGTTAGAATATGTATTGCAGCATTTGGCATATCACGGGATTCCGGTGGAAGAAGGGATTGTTCCCCGCACGGGTGCGATGGGGAAAATTCAATCCGTTTATATTCGTGATCCCGGCGGTAACCTATTGGAGATCAGCCATTACTAGGCGTTATAACGAAAATATGCGATAATAAATCCGACCTAAATTAATTTTGCCTTATGGGTTAAGGAGTTTAAGATGAAAAAATTACTGTTAGTGATGATTGGATTCGCTTTATCGGCTTGTTCCGCGCCACCGGCAAAAAAATACGAACAAGTGCGACTTAACCCGCCGACCGAAACCCCAAACGGTTTTGTCCGCTTGTCGCCGAAGTCCCAGTATTATGTGGACACCACTTCCATTTGGGTGGATAACGACAAGAAACATTTAGTGAATTTTGATACAGTGATTAATTTGCATATCGGGCACCGCGTCTATGAAGACAACCCGAATTTATCTACCCGTTCCATTCGTCAACATAAAGTGTTGGATTGCGAGCAAGGCAAATTGACCCACACGGAATCTCACCTTTATTCCGAATTTTGGGGAGAGGGCGTGGCATTGGCACCGAAGAAACAAGCCAACCGCAGCGTGATTTTACGCGAAGGATCTTCGTTAGGCACAATCGGCACCATTTTGTGCGCGAATTTTGCTAAGAAGTAGTTTGCCGTAAAGACAAAAACTAAAGTGCGGTCAAAAAATAGAGAGTTTTTGAACTCTCTATTTTTTTATCAGATACGGCAAGCGATAAATGACCAATGCCGACAGAATACAGACGCAACCTAAAATTTTCTGCCAGCTTAGCGGTTCACTTAAGAATAACACGCTCAACCATAACGTCCACACCGGTTCTAACAACATAATAATCGCCGCGTTCGTGACATCGCAATATTTTTGTCCGACGGTTTGTAAGAGAACCCTGACATTGGTTGCCAACAGCACGCTGCCGGCGAACCAGCCCCAAATATGCGGAGAAATTTGTGTCGGCCAGCTCTCCATAAAATAGGAATAAACACCGCAACATACGCCGATCATACCTAACTGAATGGTTGTCAGCGCCAATGCGGGGACATTTTTGACGAATTGGTTATTCAACACAAAATACAAGGCTGCGGAGAGAGAAGAGCAGAGAAAAATGATATTGCCCAAAGAAAACTGAAAGGCCCCTTTTTCCGCAGACAGCCAATAAAGCCCCATCACCGCAATAGGGAGCG
>JBHBXR010000010.1:0-9505 GCA_041795785.1 Mesocricetibacter sp. | reverse complement strand
TAGGCGGTGCGGCAGGTATATTGGCGGGTGTCAGTGTTATGACGTTACGCAGTTTGAGCATTCAGCACAATGCTGAACATAAAACTCAGCCGAAATCGCAAAATAAAACACAGGAATAAGATTATGGACAGACGTAAGTTTCTCAAAGTAGGAATCTGCGGCGGACTCGCTTCAGGGCTTACGCCGATGACGGCAAACGCCTCGGCGGAAAACCGTCCGCGTATTCCGACTGCGGTGGGCATGCTGTACGACTCTACCCTTTGCGTCGGTTGTCAAGCCTGTGTCGCGGAATGCCAAAACTTAAACAAAACGGCGGTTAATCCGCAAGGCGAACAAACTTGGTCAAATAATGACAAATTATCGCCGTTTACCCGCAACATCATTCAGGTATGGTCTGACGGTGAAGGCAAATATAAAGATCAAACGCAAAACGGCTATGCCTACATTAAAAAACAATGTATGCACTGCGTCGAACCGAACTGTGTTACCGCTTGTCCGGTGCAGGCACTGACGAAAAATCCGAAAACCGGTATCGTTGCCTATGATCCCGATATTTGTACTGGTTGTCGCTATTGTATGGTCGCTTGCCCGTTCAATGTGCCGAAATACGATTACGACAATCCGTTCGGAGAGATCAGTAAGTGCGAACTTTGTAATCAGAAAGGCTTGGAACGTATTGATAAAGGCGAAAATCCGGGCTGTTGTCAGGTTTGTCCGACCGGTGCGATTATTTACGGCAATTACAATGATTTGCTGGCGGAAGCCAAACGTCGCTTAACCCTGTTACGCGGCACGGAATACGATTATCCGCGTCAAACTGTGGACAGTCGCGATACTTACAAAGCGAAAGTGCCGTTGTATTATCAACATATCTACGGTGAAACCGAAGGCGGCGGTACGCAAGTGTTGGTCATCAGCGGCGTTCCGCATGAAAATCTGGAATTGCCGAAACTGGACGAATTGGCAACCGGCGCTCGCGCCGCCAACTTACAACACACGCTGTATAAAGGAATGATTTTACCTTTGGTGGCATTGGCGGGTTTGAGCGCAATGACTTATCGTAGTTTACACGCCGATAAGATTGAAGCGGCAAAACAAGAGTGGAAATTAGCCCGTGAACAAATGCGGGCGGAAGAAGATAAGGAGGAGCACCATGGCTAGAGCACGTCCTCTCGGCGGTCGCTTAATATCAATTCCGGTATTAGTGTTTGCACCGCTTGCCGTTATCTGCGGTCTGTTAATTTTACGTCGCTTGGTTTTCGGTATCGGATCCGTAACCGAACTGAACGGTGGTTATCCTTGGGGATTATGGATCGGTTTCGATTTGTTGGTCGGCACCGGTTTAGCCTGCGGCGGTTGGGCATTGGCTTGGACGGTGTATGTTTTCAATAAAGGGAAATATCACCCCTTAGTTCGTCCCGCTTTACTCGCCAGTTTGTTCGGTTATACTTTGGGCGGACTTTCGATTACCATTGATATGGGACGTTATTGGCATTTGCCTTACTTCTTCGTACCGGGTCAGTTCAATACCTCATCGGTTTTATTTGAAACCGCCGCTTGTATGACGATATATATCGGCGTTGTTACCTTAGAATTCGCCCCGGTTATTTTAGGCTATTTCGGGTTGAAAAAATGGTTTGATAAAGTTAACAAAATCATGTTTTTCTTAGTGGCGCTCGGTGCTTTGTTACCAATGATGCACCAATCATCAATGGGTTCTTTAATGATCGTGGCGGGGCATAAACTACATCCGGTGTGGCAAAGTTATGAAATGTTGCCGATATTTTCACTGTTTACCGCTTTTATTATGGGCTTCTCCATTGTGATTTTCGAAGGCTCCCTAGTAAAAGCCGGTTTAGCGGGTAAAGCGCCGGACGAACGCCATTTGTTTACCCGTTTGGCAAAAGTATCCGCCGTTTTAATCGGATTATTTATCTTGATCCGTTTTGGCGAACTGTTTTACAACAACAAACTGCACTATATTTTACAAGGTGATTTCTACGCCATGATGTTCTGGTTGGAAGTGGGAATTATGTCCTTACCGATTTTCACCTTATTCCTCGGAGACAAATTCTCCGACAGCCGCTGGTTATTCGTATCCGCACTTTGTATGATCGGCGGTTCCGCATTATGGCGTCTGAATTATTCCATCATAATGTTCGAACCGGGTATGGGATACGATTATTTCCCTTCTGCAGCGGAATTATTGATTTCCATCGGTTTTATTTCAATTGAGGTTTGCGCCTATATTTTAATTGTTCGCTTGTTCCCGGTATTACCGGTATTTAAAGAAGTACAAGAAGAGAACAACATACAACACGGAGTGAAAGCATGACAAACAAACAACGTATTACTATTGACCCGATTACCCGTATTGAGGGTCATTTACGCATTGATTGCGAAATTGAAGACGGCAAAGTAACTAACGCTTGGTCATCAGGCACAATGTGGCGCGGTATGGAAAATATCGTGCAAGGCAGCGATCCTCGTGACGCATGGATGATTATGCAGCGGATTTGCGGCGTTTGTACGACAGTTCACGCTATAGCAAGCGTCCGTGCGGTGGAAGACGCAATCGGCGCCAAAGTGCCGCTGAACGCGCAATATATCCGCAATATGATTCTGGCGGCGCATTCCATGCATGACCATATTGTACATTTCTATCAGCTTTCCGCGATGGACTGGGTGGACATTACTTCCGCCTTGGAAGCGGATCCGGAAAAAGCCGCAGAAATGTTAAAAGGCGTTTCTACTTGGTCGCTCAACAGCGCAAACGAATTCCGCAACGTACAAAACAAATTGAAAGCCTTGGTTGCCAGCGGACAATTGGGCATTTTTGCCAACGGCTATTTCGGTCATCCGGCAATGAAGCTACCGCCTGAAGTCAATTTAATTGCGGTCGCCCACTATTTACAGGCATTGGAATGTCAGCGTGATGCCAACCGCGTGGTTGCTTTGCTCGGCAGTAAAACGCCGCATATTCAAAATTTAGCCATCGGCGGCGTTGCCAACCCGATTAATTTGGATTCCCAAGCCGTGCTGAATTTAGAACGTTTAATGTTCGTAAAAAGCTGCATTGATAAACTGAATGATTTCGTCAATCAGGTCTATAAAGTGGATACCGCCGTTATCGCCGCCTATTATCCGGAATGGTTACAACTCGGACAAACCTCACGTAACTATTTATCCGTGCCGGAATATCCGCTGAACGAAGACAACACCCAATTCGTCTTATCCGGCGGTTATATCGAAAACGGTGATTTATCCACTTTCCGCGCTATTCCGCATTATAAAGACGAGTTTTTAATCAAAGGTATCAAAGAAAGCGGCAAACACGCTTGGTATGAAGACGATGAAGCCCTTGAACCTTGGGTAGGTTTAACCCGTCCGAAATACACCGGCTGGCAGGAAGACGCCAAATATTCTTGGGTGAAAGCGCCTTCATTCCACGATAAAGTAGTGGAAGTCGGTCCGTTGGCTTATTTGATGTGCGCATTGGCAAGTAAAGATAAATTGACCTTAAAACATTTCAACGCAATCGGCGGTTTGTATAAGGCATTAACCGGTAAAGAATTAGGTGTTGACGACCTGCATTCCACTTTAGGGCGTATTATCGGACGGACGGTGCACTGCTGTACTTTAAACGATATTCTTGCCCAACAATGGCAATTATTAATTGAGAATATCGGACGCGGAGATACGGTCGCTTACTTGAAAACCGATATTCCGCCGAAAGGTGAATTCAAAGGTGTCAGTTTCAGTGAAGTGCCGCGCGGTATGTTGTCTCACTGGGTGGTGATTAAAGAAGGAAAAATCGCCAATTATCAAGCGGTGGTGCCGTCCACATGGAACTCAGGTCCGCGTAACCAAAACGATGCCATGGGACCGTATGAATTATCTCTGATCGGCACACCGATAGCGGATCCGAAAAAACCGTTGGAGGTCGTCCGCACCATCCACTCCTTCGACCCTTGTATGTCTTGTGCGGTACACGTGATTAACACCGAAACCGATGAAGTAACCGAAGTGAAGGTGTTGTAGTGAAACCGTTAATCTTAGGCGTCGGTAATATTCTGTTGGGCGATGAAGGCGTCGGTGTTCGTGTCGTGCAGGAATTGGAAAAACAGCCGAATTTCGCACCGCACTTTGATGTTATTGACGGCGGTACTTGCGGTATGGAACTGCTGGATTGTATCGCCGGTCGTAAACATTTGATTATCATTGACGCCGTACTTGCCAACAAGGCGGCGGGAGAAATTGTCGTATTGCACAATGAGCAAATTCCGACCTTTTTTGCGCGTAAAATTTCACCGCATCAGTTGGGAATTTGCGATGTGTTATCCGCATTAAAATTAACCGATGAATTGCCGGAACATCTGTGTTTAATCGGTATTCAACCCGAATCCTTACAACCTGAAATCGGTTTGAGTGAAAAAATTCAAGCCGCTTTTCCGGCAATTTTCCGTTGTTTGGCGGAACAACTGCGTGCCTATGGTTTTGATGCGCCCGAATTAATGAAGGAATTGCATAATGTATAGACATCAGGAAACGACGCCAAAACCGACCGCACTTTCCGTTATATCGGGGTTTGACGATAATCCGAGCGAATTATTCCGCTCGGAAATGGAAAAAATTGCCGAAAATATGCGCGACCTGCCCTTTTATCGTCACGATATTCCCTGTTTTACTCCGAACTTTGTGCTATTTGAAGGACAATGGATCGGCACCGTGCTGACGCCTTGGATGATGAGCATCGTCGTCCTGCCCGGTCCGCAACAACACTGGGAAGAACGAACGATCGGCGATAAACTGGGCTTGCAATTACCTTACAAAACCATTACGTTTACGGTGAGCGGTGTGGAATCCGTACCGCAATATTTGAGCAGTTCCCTACTCTCGCCGCTCGATCCTAATTTGACGGCGGAGCAAGCGGTTCAACTGACAAAAGATTGCTTAACGATGTTGTTATCCCTGCCGGTGCAACAACAAGCGCCGGATTTGAATAAACGCAACATTCTTCGTGCTATGCTTAAATAGCGGTGTTCAATAATAAAAACAGGAAATTATTATGTGTTTGGGTGTACCGGGAAAAATCGTTAAAGTCGGTCAAAGCGGCTTAGAGCCTGCCACTATTGATGTCTGCGGCGTACAACGTGAAGTCAATATTGCCTTGGTTTGCGAACAGGATCCGCAGGAATTACTCGGCAAATGGGTGTTAGTGCACGTGGGATTTGCGATGAGCATTATGGATGAAGAAGAAGCCAAGAACACTTTAGATGCGTTATTGGCAATCAGCCAACTGGATCACGAGTTAAGTGATTTTGAAGGCTTGCGCCAAACTAGCGCAACGGCGTAATCTTTAATCCCTGATGTTTCAATAACATCTGCATCAAACCGTCTTTTTGATCGCTTTGTTGATATTCCCCCTTTAATTTAATTAAACGCATCCGCAGATGATCCAATTCGTGGATGCGTTTTGCTATCTCTTTGATATGTCTATCCAACAATGCGTTCACTTCTTCCGACGGCGAAACCGCGGAGCGTTCTAAATTAAGTAATTGTTTGATTTCTTCCAACGATATATCCAGCGTTCGACAATAACGGATAAAACTCAAACATTCCAAATGTTCCGTGTTATAACAACGAAAATTATTTGTTCCCCGTTCCACCGGCGGCAGCATACCCCGCTGTTCGTAAAAGCGAATGGTTTCCACCGTACAACCAAGCGCTTCGGCAAGTTGTCCTATTTTCATTGATCTACCTCACAATTTTATCTTTTTTTGCTTGAGTCTGAAGTTACTTCATAGTTTATCATTTCGGCATATTAATAGCACTGCATTCATTCACAAAAGGAGACAATTATGAAAACTATGCCAAAACTGACCGCACTTTTAGCCGCCGTTTTCGCTTTTCCTGCCGTCGCGCATAATGTGTGGCTGGAAAAAGCCGCGAACGGTACGGAATATGTTGTCAAGTTCGGACATAAAAAAACCGAAACCTATGCGGAACACAAACTGACTAAAGTTACCGCCGTCTTAAAGGATGACCGTCAGCAACCTCTCAAAACCGTTTTTAATAACGGCGAAGCCTATGTTAATTTACCGACCGATACCGGCTTGGTACTGATCGATTTTAATAACGGCACATGGTGTAAAATGCCGAACGGCAAATACGTTGAAGGCTCGAAAACGAATACAACCAATGCGGTGACTTGTCTTGCAGCACAAAAAATAGGCAAGGCGGTTATTAAAATCGACGACAATCTGCTGAAAAACCGACAGGAGCGCTATGAACTTATCCCGCAAAGTCTGCCTGAAGCGGGTAAGCCGTTGGCAATATTGGCATTAAAAAACGGCAAACCGGTGCAGGGAATCGGTATCGGTGAAGGCGAAGACGCGCCTTTGCAACAAACCAATGAACAAGGCATTGCCTATTATACGCCTAAGGCAGGATTAAATAAGGTGTGGGCGGAATTTGCCGAAGATACGCCGAATAATCCAGACTATCATTCCGTCAGTATCGAATACTTGTTAACTTTTGAACTGAAATAAGCATGAAAAAACGGATACTTATGCTGTGTGCGCTGTTGCCGCTTTATGCGTCGGCGCACAACCTACATTTAGTGGCGCAGCAACAAGGCGTGCAATTACAGGGCGATGCCTATTATTCGGATATGAAACCCGCCGTCGAACATTATGTCGGCGTATTCAAGCACAACGACCCCGAAAATCCGATCATAGAAAGCATGACCGATAAAAACGGACATATCGCCCTGACCTTACCTTCCGCCGATAAACACATTTTAGTGGTGGAAGGTGCGGAAGGACATAAAGTATCGCTGGAAGTGCCGCATATCGCCACAGCCGACAACAATTCGGTCGGTCAAAGCGAATTTCAACAGTTGCGCAAAGACATTGCGCAATTGCAAGACAAAATGTATTGGCGCGATATTTTAGGCGGTATCGGTTATATTTTCGGAATTTTCGGCGCCGTTGTTTTATGGCGACAACGAAGCAAAAACTAGTACGGATTAAATATGCATTTATCAGAAGGTATCTTACATCTTCCCGCTTTAATCGGTTGCAGCGCCGTTGCCGCCGCAGCCGTTACATTCGGTATCAAACGGTTGGACGAACACACAATACCGCTCAACGCATTGTTCGCCGCCGCTTTTTTTTGTGGCGGGTACCATCCACATTCCGCTCGGTCTTGGCAGCGTACATTTGATTCTTAACGGCATGGCGGGCTTATTCCTCGGTTGGACGGTGTTTCCCGCATTTTTGATCGCCTTATTGCTGCAAACGGTTTTCTTCTCTTTCGGCGGTTTTGCCGTGTTAGGCGCCAATTTGTGCATTATGGGTTTTTCCGCATTGGCGGCGCATTATTTATTCCGTCCGCTGTTTTCTCCCGCCGCCTCACGCGCTAAGCTGATTTGTGCAGGAATCGGCAGTGCCATCGTCGGTGTCGGCGGTGCATTATGTATTGCCGTCTTTTTACTGTTTTTAGACGGCGGTCGGCAATATGCGGAATTAATCTATTTGCTATTTATCAGTCATTTGCCCGTTATGCTCGTGGATTCGATAATCAGCTGCGGCGTGATTTTATTGTTCACGCAAATGCAACCGAGCGCATTGAATTTCACTGCCAAAGAGGCGGATTCATGAGCGCCGCGCTACGTTTCTCACTGGCGGTTTTCAGCGCTTTCGCACTCAGTGCCGTCGAAAATGTAAAAATTTTGACCGCACTTTTTATCTTTACCCTATTGTTTTTTCTAGGCTTACATTTTCGTCACCGACAGCTACAACAGGCAATTAAGTTTTTGCTGATATTCAATATTTTTACGTTCTTTATTTGGCTTACCCTGCCTTGGAAATGGCAGGACGGTTGGCATTATTCTGCCGAAGGTCAGCAGCTGGCATTGCTGCTCAGTTTAAAAATGAACCTAATTACTCTTTGTATTCGTTTATTATTACACCGCTTTAACGAATTGGATTTATTGACAGTGCTTCAGCATCCGTTTGTTCTGCCTAAATTTGTCCGTTTAGCCCTGCTCAGCGTTCGTTATATAAAAATCTTCGCCGAAACCGACCGCACTTTATCTACCGCCATGCGCGCCAGAGGCTTTCGCGCCGGTTTCAACCGTCGCACTTTTTACGTCACGGCACAACGGGTGGCGTTATTATTGATTCATGCCATGAATAAAGCGGAAATCGTCGATATGGCATTACGCGCCCGCGGCGTAAATTATCAAAAGATCAATGTGCATAAGGAACATCAAGGATGATTAACGTTCAAAACTTAACCGTTATCCGTCATCAACGCACGGTATTAAACCGCTTCAATTTGCGACTAAATCCGCAACAACGCCTTGTGTTGCACGGTTCTGTCGGCTGCGGTAAAACAACCTTGCTGCACACTTTATTAGGCTTTTTACCCTTCAGCGGAGAAATTAAATTATTCGGGCAAGCTTGCCGACATGAAAAAGATTTTGTTCCTTTCCGCGGCAAAATCGGACTTCTGTTTCAACATCCCGACGACCAATTGTTCGGTCCGAAAGTGATCGACGATGTGGCGTTCGGTCCGTTAAATCAGGGGTACAGTAAAGAACAGGCGTATGAATTGGCGCGCCGACAATTAGAAAAATTAGAGATTTCCCATTTGGCGGAACGTGCGGTCAATCATCTGTCGGGCGGCGAAAAGAACTTCACCGCATTGGCGGGCGTATTGGCAATGCAACCGCAGGTTTTATTATTGGACGAACCGACCAACGGTTTGGATCCGAAAACGGTAAAAAAACTGACCGCACTTTTAGCGGAACTGCCGTTAACGATGATTATCGCCTCTCATCATCTTGAATTTTCCGCCTGTATTGCCACCGATATATTGGATTTTGACGCTATTTCACCGCCATCTCTTTAATTCGTAATTCGTTGCCCTGCTGCATTTGGAAATGCGTGCCGCCGCAATGCGGACAACTTGCCTGCGTCACCGCCAATTCCACCATTCGGCTGCACTGCCAACACCAAGCCTGCGCCGGCACATCAATAAAATGCAGTTTGCAACCTGCCGCCACCGTCTCACGGCAAACGACAGCAAAACAAAACTCAAGAGAAGACTTTTCCACGCAAGATAATGCGCCGATTTCCAACCATAAATCCGTCACCTGCTTTACATTCTGTTTTTCACATTCTTTCTCAATAATCTTCATCATATTCTGACATAACGACATTTCATGCATGGCAATTCCTTATTTAACGCGTCAATTTTTTAGCTACAATTTCAGCATTATTTTAATAAAAAAACACCGCTCTTTCGAACGGTGTTTTGACTATTTTAACAGTGAAAAATCACGCTTCCCCGACTAACTTCAACTCACGTCCGCGTACTTGTTTTTTGAGCATTTCGACAAACTCTTCCACTTTGTATGTGCCTAAATCCGCACCTTTACGGGTACGCACCGATACTTTGCCCTCAGTGATTTCTTTATCACCGCAAACAAGCATAT
>JBHBXR010000009.1:0-4136 GCA_041795785.1 Mesocricetibacter sp. | reverse complement strand
TGTTACACATCATTGCGCTTTATAACCGCATTTTGAAAAACCCGACGGCAGATTGGCAGCCACGTGTATTTATCTTCGCGGGTAAAGCGGCAAGTGCGTATTATGCTGCGAAAAAGGTAATTCGTTTAATTAACGATGTTGCCAATGTGATCAATAACGATTCACGCATTCGTGATCTGATCAAAGTCGTCTTTATCCCGAATTACAGTGTCAGCCTTGCACAATTAATCATCCCGGCAGCGGACGTATCGGAGCAGATTTCACTTGCAGGTACCGAAGCGTCAGGTACGTCAAACATGAAATTTGCCTTAAACGGCGCATTGACTATCGGTACGCTCGACGGTGCAAACGTTGAAATTTTAGATCGCGTCGGTAAAGATAACATCTTTATCTTCGGTAATACGGTAGAACAAGTGGAAGAGTTACGTCGTAACGGCTATTCTCCGTACCACTACTATGAAACCGATGCCGAGTTAAACGAAGCAATTTCGCAAATTTTAAACGGTAAATTCTCACCGGAAGATCCGTATCGTTATCAGGAGCTCATTCTTTCTTCAGGCGACTATTACCAAGCGTGCGCCGACTTCCGTAGCTATCTTGAAGCACAGGAAAAAGTCGCACACTATTTCCGCAATAAGAAAGCATGGACCCGCTCCGCCATCATTAATATCGCCAACATGGGCTACTTCTCGTCAGACCGTTCGGTACTTGACTATGCCAAAGACATTTGGAAAATCGAGCCGATGAGCGAAGAGCAAATCTCCCAGCAACCGAAAATGGCAGAATTGTTAACTGACGCAAGTAAGTTATTAATCATTAAATAATCACAAGCGGTGGGATTGTCGTGATAATTTGCAAAAAATCCCGCCAATCTTACCGCTTGTAAAAAAGGCATTCTGATCACATGATTCAGAATGCCTTTTTATTTTAATACCGCCGCTGCTCCGTCGGATAAAACATTTGCAACGTTTTATTGCCTTGTAATACCTGATAGTAATAATCGTAAGTTAACACATTTTGAACATAGCCCCGTGTTTCTAAAAACGGGATAGAGGCGATGAATTCATCCATTTCCAACTTCCCGCCGGCACGCTCCAACCACTTGACGACCCGATGTGATCCCGCATTATAAGCACAGGCGATCAATATGCGGTTATCCGGATATTTTGCATTTAATTCAGCCAAATGCGTGGTCCCCAACATAATATTTCTGAACGGATTTAATAAATCGTTTCGTCCTGAAAAAGGCAGCTCACCGTATTTTGCCGTCTGTGCCGCCGTTGTACTCAACATTTGCATTAACCCTACCGCATTGGCATGGGATACGGCTTGGAAGTTCCATGCACTTTCTTGACGCGCAATCGCCATCGCAAAACTTTTAGTAATCGTTTTATTGGATAATGCCATATCAAACCACTCATCATATGCGTTCGGTAAACGAAGCGAAATGTAATCCCATGCTTTAGCTTGAATGGTGCCTTCTACCGCCAAGTCATACCAATTTTGTTGCGTTGCGTAATCGCTTAATGCCAGTTTTTCCTCAAACGTCAACGGTTTGATGAATTCAACCCAAGCGATCTTTGCCGCATCAAAACGTTTTAGATGGCGTAATTCGGTAATACGATCTAATGTTGATTGAAAACGTTGTTTTTGCTGATCGGTCAGTTTTTTTACTTCCGGCAATTTTACTTGATACGGTTTATTTAATTGACTTGCCGCCAACATCGGATAAAACCCACGTTCTTGGCTAAGTTGATTCAATAAAGCTTCTCTCTTCGTCGGTTCAACTTTTGCCGACCAATAACGCCACTCGGCTTTCGCCTTTCCTTCCGCCGACAATAATGACAACCACTCTGTTAAGTCTGTTTTCTGCCAAATCGCCATACGCAAACGACGCTCGGTCAAACTGTCAATTTTTAATTCCCGAACTTGTTGATCACGCCATACTTGAAATACTGCGCCGGTATTATCAAAGAATCGATTGAGAAAAACCGTTTTCCATTCCCGTACTTCCGTCGGTGAAAGCCTCCATTGTTCCGCCCATTGTTGATAAACGGAAAAATCCGGATTGCTCATTTGCTCAGGTAAACGACGAATAAATTGCGGGAATGACATTAACATTAATGCTTTATTCTGCGGATCAAGCGGTTGGTTTTGAGCAAAAATTTGCAAATATGTCGGATCATCTAAAAGTTTCTGTACCGCCGTCAACCATTCTGTCAATGAAGCATCTTGGTTATTGGCTATCAGATGTTCAATGGCACGTTTCCCTCCCAAATGAAATAAGCCGACAATTTTTTGACGAACTTTTTCCTTTGTTTTCAATCCCTTGTCACGCCAATACGCTTCCAATGCAGCACATTCAGATGGCAATGTCGCATTGGTTTTCCAATAATCGGCAACGACATTTTCACTACTGAATCCTAGGCTATTTGTTTTATCCTCCGTACGTTGCCAAAATTGGTCAAATTGCTGAACAAGCTGATCCAATTGCAATAAAGCCGGTGATGGCACATTGCCCGCTTGTTCCGCTTCAGGATTCGGTTGACTTTGTTCCGACAAAAGCTGAAATTGGGCGGCAAACAAACGGCATTGGTTTTCTATGCTGGTCGGGCGAGTCGTTTTCGCATAAGCCATCAGCTCTTCAAATTTTTGCTGTTGATAATATCGATCAAACGGCAATTGTGCTAACTGTTGGCGTTTTGCCGCGTCGGGATAACGTGCGATAAATTGCGCTAATTCCTCATTACTGAGCTGATTCAGGCTAATTTTAGCGTTGAGCAATGCTAACTCCGCCTCCTCTTTTAACGGGTAATCCGTCAGCGATGCCATTAACTGATTCGCCAACGTCAATGTATTCATTGATAATTTTTTCTCTTGTAACGCCGATTGTAGTAACGAGGTCAACTGGACAAAATTTTCACGTTGCTTATGACGATGCGCTTGTTCCGCCGCCCACGCTTGTTTTAATTGCACGACATCAGCTTCCGTCCACACTTTTTGAATCGGTCTCTTTTCTGTGGACGCCCAAGCCAATGAGCTTGAAAGTAACAGTGCAATCATTGTTTTTTTCCACAACATGCTGCCTCCTTAATAATTAACTGAATAAAGTTAGAATACAAAAACCGCTTGAAGTTTCAAACTACAAGCGGTGTGTTTATGCCGATATTTTGCAAATTATTCATCAATAATGACTTTGGCGATGTAATCCAAATTACGGTAACGTTGCGCATAATCGATACCATAGCCGACGACAAATTCATCCGGAATGGCGAAACCGATCCACTCGACCGGAACATCCACTTCACGGCGTGACGGTTTATCCAATAACGTACAAATGGCGATCGATTTCGGTTCCCGTAATTTTAAAATGTCTCGCACTTTGCTTAAAGTGAAGCCGGTATCAATAATATCTTCAACGATTAACACGTCTTTACCGTGAATTTCACCGTCCAAATCTTTTAAGATTTTTACGTCTCGACTTGACTCCGTGCCGGAACCGTAGCTCGATGCCGTCAGGAAGTCCACTTCAATCGGTAACGTCAATTGACGAACCAAATCCGCCATAAACATAAAGGAGCCGCGTAACAACCCCACGACAACCAAATTATCGCAATTTTGGTGTTGATAATAATGACTGATTTCTTTGGCTAATTCGCGAATACGCTGTTGAACGTCTTCGGTTGAAATCAGTGTATCAATGTGGTGTTTTTTCATCTTAAAACCCTCGCTTATACAAATAAAAAAACCCAACCACTGAGTGGTCGGGTTTGTGAGTTTGGTGCTCTGGGCGAGACTCGAACTCGCACATCCTCTGGACACTACCCCCTCAAGATAGCGTGTCTACCAATTCCACCACCAGAGCGTTTAATTCGTTCTATTGAGGAATATCACTGTTTTCCGTTTTTGCAGGTTCCGTCGTTTGTTTTTGCTGAACACCGCTTAAATCTTCAAACTGGCTTTTTGGTGCTTGACTATCCGCATTCAAATTACCAATGATTAAACTGATACTGAAAAAAATAATGGCTAAAATTGCTGTGGTTCTGGATAAGAAGTTTGCCGAACCCACCGAACCGAAAACGGTTCCCGCTGCGCCTGCACCAAACGATGCGCCTGCATCCGCACCTTTACCCTGT
>JBHBXR010000008.1:0-8323 GCA_041795785.1 Mesocricetibacter sp. | reverse complement strand
CCGTATTGGCGGATGACGCGGCGATTATTTCCCGTTTGAAAAAACTCGGTTTAAGTGAAGTGGAGTTAAAATCTTCGCCGATTAACGGATTGAAAACCGCCGTCACCGCAGAAGGGATTTTTTATGTCAGTAACGACGGTAAATATATGATTCAAGGGAAGTTATATGAAACAAGCGATAACGGTGTGATTGATATTTCGGGCAAAATTCTATTGGATAAGTTAAACGGTTATAAAGATGAAATGATTGTTTATGCCGCAAAAAACGAAAAGCATGTAGTCACTGTGTTTATGGATATCACTTGTCATTACTGCCATAAATTACACGAACAAATCAAAGAGTATAATGAGTTAGGCATCACCATGCGTTATCTTGCTTTCCCGCGCGGCGGTATGAACAGCAAAACCGCACAGCAAATGGAAGCGATTTTCACCGCGAAAGATTCCGCATTTGCCATGAACGAAGCGGCGAAAGGCAATTTGCCGCAAGAGTTAAAAATTCCGAATGTGGTGAAAAAACACTATGAATTGGGTAATCAATTCGGTGTGAGCGGTACGCCGAGCATGATTACCGCAAGCGGCGAAGTCATTGGCGGCTATTTACCGCCGAAAGAATTATTGGAAGCGTTGGAAGAAACGCCGTAATAACGCATTTCATCTTGAGAATTTAGAAAGTCGTTTCCGTGAATAAAATCATTCAACGTCGCCCGATTCCGCAGGGCAGTCCGGTTTGTGACGATCCGTTATTGGATCGTCTTTACCGTTCCCGTCATATTCAAAACGCCCGCCAATTAGACCGCACTTTACAAGCGATGCTTTCGCCTCATTTGATGCACGGCATTGAAAGTGCGGTGGATTTATTGGTTGAATTTCGACGCAATGGGCAAAAAATCGTGATTGTCGGTGATTTCGATGCGGACGGCGCAACCAGCACGGCATTGGCGGTGCAGGCGTTACGTCAACTGGGATTTGTCAATGTGGATTATTTGGTGCCGAACCGCTTTGAACAAGGTTACGGTTTGAGCGTTGCGGTTGCCGAATTGGCGTTGGAAAAACAGGTGAAATTGTTAATTACAGTGGATAACGGCATTTCCTCCACGGAGGGGGTGGACTTTTTAAAACACCATGATGTGCGGGTAATCATCACCGATCATCACTTGCCGCCGGACACGCTGCCACAAGCCGATGCCATTGTAAACCCGAATTTGGCGGAATGCGGTTTTCCTTCCAAATGTTTGGCGGGGGTCGGCGTGACCTTTTATCTGATGTTGGCATTGCGCGCTAAATTACGCGAGCTGGGCGAATTTAGCCCGCAATCCCAACCGAATTTTACCGAATTATTGGATTTGGTCGCTTTAGGTACGATTGCCGATGTGGTTCCGCTCGATCAGAATAACCGCATTTTGGCTTATCAAGGCTTGCTCAGAATCAAATCCGAACGTTGTTGTTACGGTATCCGTGCGTTGGCGGAAGTGGCAAATAAAAATATCGCTCAATTGACGGCGGGGGATTTGGGTTTTTCCATTGCTCCGCGCTTAAATGCGGCGGGACGGTTGGATAATATGTCCGTCGGCGTTGAGTTGTTACTGACGGAAGATATGCCAAGCGCCCGTGCGTTGGCGTTGGAACTGGACGGATTAAATCAAACCCGTAAAGAAATCGAGCAGGGAATGAAACAGGAAGCCCTCGAAATTTGCCGAAATCTGACCGCACTTAAGCAGCAGTTGCCGTTAGGTATTGCGTTGTATCAAGCGGATTGGCATCAAGGCGTGTTGGGGATTTTGGCTTCTCGGATCAAAGATCAGTTTCATCGTCCGGTGGTGGCGTTTGCGCAGGATCAAAACGGCATTTTAAAAGGTTCCGCCCGTTCGGTGGAGGGCGTGCATATCCGTGATCTGTTGGAACGCATTCATTCTCGTTATCCCGATATGATCCTGAAATTCGGCGGACACGCTATGGCGGCGGGATTGAGTATCCGCGAGGAAGTATTTGCCCAATTCCAACAGACATTTAATCAAATGACGAAAGAATGGTTGAACGAAGATAGTTTGCAGGGCACGATTTGGACGGACGGCGAACTCAGCACACAGTTGATGACGTTACAAACCGCCGAAACATTGAAACAAGCCGGCCCTTGGGGGCAAGCCTTTCCGGAACCGCTATTCGACGGCGAATTCAGAATTCTGCAACAGCGTTTGGTTGCCGAGAAACATTTAAAAATGTTGGTGGAACCGAAAATGGGCGGACCACTGGTAGATGCCATTGCCTTTAACATTGATACCCGTTATTATCCTGATTTATCTATAAAAACCGCAAAATTTGCTTATAAATTAGAAATTAATGAATTTCGTGGTAATCGGGATATTCAATTATTAGTGGATTATATCGAACCTTTGGTGAATAATAGTTGAGCGTTATCGGTAACAATCATAAAGTTTGAAATGAAATTTTGGCGTTATTTTTTCTTATTTTGCCTTGTGCAAGCCGCGCAAACCGTATTGGCGAAAGCTAAAACGGCGGAGAGCGGCGTAGAAGATTTATCCGCCTTGGAATTTCGTGAAGGTCGCGATTATTTTTCTTACAAAATTCCCATTGCTGTAGAACAAAGCAACGAGAAAAAAATCCGTATTCAGTCTTTTTTTGATTATGATTGCCGCGTATGCGTCAATACGCAGGATATTTTGACCTTATACAGCCAAATCAATCCCAATTCCGTTATTATAGAGGAATACCCTGTCGCCACTTCAAAAACCCGTTTTTCCGCACAAGTTTATTACAGTTTGAAACGTTTGAATCATGAAGATTTATCCGACTTGTTATTGTTTGAAACGTCGGATGCGGAACGTTATCGGGAAATCAGTAAATATGAAAATTTATTGGCTTGGTTGAAAAAACAAAAAGTTGATACGGAGCTGTTCAACGATATTTTTACATCGGAGGAAACCGCACGGAAAGTCGAACAAGCTATTGAATTGACGGAAAAATACGGCGTGTTTACTTATCCGTTTGTGGTGATTGACGGCAGATATGTGCTGACCAACAGCACCTTATATAATGATGATTACACCTTTGCGGTGCTGGATTTTTTAGTACATAAATTAATGGATGAATAAGGAACTGATATGAAAATCGGAATTGTCGGCGCAATGGCGCAGGAAGTAGAAATTTTAGCCGGATTAATGACGGAAAAACAGGTTACGCAGCTTGCGGGCTGTACGATTTTTGAAGGCAATATCAACGGAAAAGCCGTTGCTTTATTACAATCGGGAATCGGTAAAGTGGCGGCTGCGGTAGGTACAACGGCATTGTTGCAACTGACGAGACCGGATATTGTCATTAATACGGGCTCGGCGGGCGGTGTTTCGCAGGGATTGAAAGTGGGCGATATTGTGATCTCAACGGAAACCTGTTATCACGATGCGGATGTTACCGCATTCGGCTATGCAAAAGGGCAGCTACCCGCTTGTCCGCCGCGTTTTATTTCGGATCAAAAACTGACCGCACTTGCGCAACAAATTGCCTTACAACAAGGACAACGAGTGAAGCAAGGGCTGATTTGTTCCGGTGACAGCTTTATTCAAGGCGGTGAACGTTTGGCGCAGATTAAAGCGGATTTTCCCGACGTATTGGCGGTGGAAATGGAAGCGGCGGCGATTGCGCAAGTGTGTCATCAGTTTGCACTTCCGTTTGTAGTGGTACGCGCCATTTCCGATGCGGGGGACGGTGAAGCGGGAATGTCTTTCGAGGAATTTTTACCGCTTGCGGCAAAACAATCCTCACAAATAGTGTTGGGAATGTTAGCGGCGCTTTAATTCAAGGGGATTAAAAAAATACCTCAATAATTGACCGCACTTTTTTCATTTGTATGAAACTATTCGGCAATATTGCGTTCTAACTTGCAACGCTTTATAAACGCAGCGTTTTTATTAACAAATCGTCATTTAGGAGAATTTTAATGAGTTTCAATAATTTACTTAATCAACTTTTAGGTTCCGCACAAAAAGCGAGCGAACAGTTTAAACAGTCCGATAACAAAGCGGATACTATCGCCAAAGTCGGCGGCGGTGCGGCGGCAATCGGTATTCTTTCTATGTTATTGGGCAGAGGCGGCGGCGCCAGTCTGACTAAAATCGGCTCCCTTGCCGCATTAGGCAGCTTGGCGTATCAAGCGTATCAGAATTATCAAAAAAATAACGCTCAAGACGGCGGAGCGGATTTACCGGCGCAAGCCTTTGAACCGACCGAGCAAGCCGGTGAAGAAGCAAGCAAAGTAATTTTACGCGCAATGATTGCAGCGGCGGCAACGGACGGCGAAATCGACGAACAGGAAAGACAATTAATTACCAATGAAAGCGGCGATGATGTTGAAGTGCAACAATGGCTGGCACAAGAAATGAGCCAACCTGCAAGTGTAAACGAAATTGCGGAACAGGTGGGAGGCAATACGGCATTGGCGGCGGAAGTCTATTTGGCGGCGCGTATGGTATGCGTAGAGCTATCCCGTAAAGAAATCGTATTTTTAGCCCAATTGGCGCAGGCGTTAAATTTAGACGAGAAATTTGTTGAACAGTTGGAAAAACAAGCGGGATTTAATTAATTCCTTGTTGTGACGTAAAAACACGCGCCTAGGCGCGTGTTTTGTTTTGTCGTTGCGAGAGAAATTAAGACAGAATACGATCCAATTCCCGACTGACTTCTTCCACTTTTTTAGTGCCGTCCAAACGGAAATATTTGGTGAAACCGCCTTTGGCTTCCACTTGATAGTAATCTACCAACGGTTTTGTCGTGGTGTGATAAACTTTTAAACGATCCAACACGGTTTCGGGTTTGTCATCGGCACGGATAATCAAATTCTCGCCGGTGACATCGTCTTTACCTTCCACTTTCGGCGGATTATAGACAACGTGATAAGTGCGTCCTGAAGCCTGATGTACGCGGCGACCACTCATACGCTCAACGATCACTTCATCCGGTACATCAAATTCCAACACATAATCAATGCTGATACCGGCGGATTTCAACGCATCCGCTTGCGGGATCGTGCGCGGGAAACCGTCCAGCAAAAAGCCTTGCGCACAATCCGCTTGCGCGACGCGTTCTTTCACCAGTGCGATGATTAAATCATCCGGCACCAGTTGTCCGGCATCCATTAAGGTTTTCGCCTGTTTGCCCAAATCCGTTCCCGCTTTAATTGCCGCACGCAGCATATCGCCGGTGGAAATTTGCGGAATATTGAATTTGTTCATAATAAATTGCGCTTGTGTACCTTTGCCGGCACCCGGCGCGCCTAACAGAATAATTTTCATATAAAGACCTCGTTAATTAAAAAACCTTAATACCATACCTTGCTTGAGGGATAAACTCAAGTGGGGCAGGGTATTTTGTCGGAATTTTATGGGTTGTATCAGACACCAATAAAAAACTCGTCAAAAACCGACCGCACTTTTATGCTTTTTGTTCGCTTTCAGTCCAAGGCGCGACCCAAAACAGACACAGCATACCGGGAATACCGATGATAAAGCAGAGCCAAAAGAAGGTGTAATAACCGTAGTTTTCCACCAATACGCCGGAGAAGGCGCCGAATAATTTGCTCGGAATTGCGGCAAGGCTGGTAAAAATTGCCAGTTGGGTGGCGGTGTATAACGGATTGGTTTCCCTTGCCATAAACGCGACGAAAGCGGCGGTGCCTAATCCTACGCCGATATATTCGGCGATAATGACGGTGGTCAGCACGAAACGTTCATAGGTGCCGATGATGTTGAATTTGCCGTAACTTGCCATCCAAACGAAACCGAGGATGGTCACTAGCTGCACCAAACCGAATAACCATAAAGAGCGGTTGATGCCTAAACGGATCATAATAATCCCGCCGACAATGCCCGAACCGATGGATGCCCATAAAGAATTCAGCTTGACGACCGTACCTATATCGGTATTGCTGAAGCCCATATCCAAAATAAATTTGGTTTGTAAGGACGTGGCAAGGGAATCGCCGAATTTATACAGAAAGATAAAGGTAATCAAACCTAAGCCGGCAGCAACACCTTTACGGGTAAAAAATTCTTTGAAAGGCAGGGTGAAGGTTTGATAAAAAGGCACGGAGCGGTCGATTTCCGGTGTCGGCGGTTCTTTGCCTAAAAACAGCGATAACGCCAAACCGGGCAACATAAACAATGCGGTGAAAATGAACACGGAATGCCAAGGTATGAAGTCCGCCAAAATCAATGAAATCCCGCCGGGAATCAAACCGGCAATGCGATAAGCGTTAACGTGGATAGAATTGCCCAATCCTAATTCCGTATCGCTGAGAATTTCGCGGCGGTAAGCGTCAATGACAATATCCTGCATCGCAGAGCAAACCGCAATGACGGTGGCAATTGCGGCAACGGTGCGGATGTTTTGTATCGGATCAAAGTGCCCGAGAATAATGATACCGAGCAATAACGCGATTTGAGTGATAAACATCCAGCTGCGGCGACGTCCTAAAAAATTAGGATAATAACGATCCAAGAGGGGCGAAATCATAAATTTCCAAGTGTAAGGAAAACCGATCAGCGTAAAAAAACCGATGGTTTTAACATCCACCTGATTGGATGTCAGCCAAGCGGGAACCATTTGGCTTAAAACATACAGCGGCAATCCCGAACTGAAACCTGTAAAGATACAGAGTAGCATATTACGGGTAAAAATTTGGGACAAGAGAGATGTTTGCATAATGTGTTTTTATTATTGTATAAAACAAAAAAGTGCGGTGCGATTAACTGAAAATTTCGTTATATGTAGCTGTCGCACGAAACAGCTACATAATTGAAAACTCACTCAATTCCGACCGCACTTTTTTAAAGTTTGAACGATGATTTAGTCTTTGTAGCCTTGCGGATTATTCTTCTGCCAATTCCAAGTGTCTTTCATCATAGCGTCCAAACCGCGTTCCGCTTTCCAGCCGAGTTCTTTGGCGGCAAGGGAGGCATCGGCGTAATTGATGGCAATATCTCCCGCGCGGCGCGGCGCAAATTTATACGCTATTTTAATATTATTGGCTTGTTCAAACGCATTCACCATATCCAACACGGAATAACCGATGCCGGTGCCGAGATTGTAGATGTGTAAACCACTGTCGTTTCTGTGACGAATTAATGCTTTTAAGTGACCTACAGCCAAATCTACCACGTGAATATAGTCGCGCACGCCGGTACCGTCTGCGGTCTGGTAATCATTGCCGAAGATCGACAATTCTTTCAATTTTCCTACCGCCACTTGGCTGATATAAGGCATCAAGTTGTTCGGAATGCCGTTCGGATCTTCGCCGATTAAGCCGCTTTCGTGTGCGCCTACAGGATTGAAATAGCGCAGAATCGTAATGCTGAATTCCGGCACGGCTTTGGCGATGTCAGTGAGAATTTGTTCTACCATTAATTTTGATGTGCCGTACGGATTGGTTGTGCCGCCGACTTTGCAGTTTTCCGTGATCGGAATAATTTCAGGATCGCCGTAAACCGTGGAAGATGAGCTGAATACGAAATTCCATACGCCCGCTTTTTTCATTTCTTGAATTAATACTAATGAACCGGTTACATTGTTCATATAGTATTCGGCCGGTTTTTGCACGCTTTCGCCGACGGCTTTTAAACCGGCAAAATGAATCACCGATTCGATTTTATTTTCTGCAAAGATTTTTTGTAACAGCGCCGTATCTAGCACATCACCTTGATAGAAAGTGACGGATTTCCCCGTAATTTGCTTAACGCGCTCAAGGGATTTGGGAGAAGAATTGCACAAATTATCCAACACCACCACTTCTTCACCTGCGTTCAGCAGTTCCACCACCGTATGCGAACCGATATAACCGGCGCCGCCTGTCACTAAAATTGCCATAATCTTTCCTTTTGTTCAGCAAAATAAGCCGTAGTATAAAACGTTTACCGGGTAAGGAAAAGTTATTCGTTAAAACGACAAAATTTTCGACCGCACTTTTGCGCGGATCCGACAAGTTGAACTTCGTATTTTTTCTTTTGTCTGAGTGAGTGTAAATAATCCTTTTGATTATTTACGTTTTTTCGGAAATTTATGGAGTAATTTTATGAAAGCTATCGTGAAAATAGTGACTGTACTGTTTATCGCAACCTCTGTGACTGCTTGTAGCGGTATGTCGAGAACCCAGAAAAATACTGCGATTGGCGCAGCAGTGGGCGGTGTTGCGGGACATATGATCGGAGAATCAACAGGTGCAACTTTAGGCGGTGCCGCGTTAGGCGGATTAATAGGTAGCCAAATCGATAAATAATAGGATTTAATATAATGAAGATCTGCTCGGGCAGGTCTTT
>JBHBXR010000007.1:0-20308 GCA_041795785.1 Mesocricetibacter sp. | reverse complement strand
TTGCTTCCTTAATTAAGGATAATCTGACGTTTTACGGGCGCGATTTACTGGCATTTGAACGGCGTGAATTTCATCAGGCGGACGTATTACAAGCCGCCAAGCGTTTCACGCGCATTGCGCTGAAACCTTATTTGGGTAATAAGCCGTTGAAAAGCAGAGAATTATTTAGTCAACATATTTTGCATTTGAAATAATTATGGTTTTATTCTACAACCCGAACAAACAACCGAAACAACCCGCTTTGTTGAATGCCGATATTCTGGAATTGGATTATCAGGGGCGTGGTGTGGCTAAAATTGCGGGGAAAACCTGGTTTATTGAAAATGCGTTGCCGCAAGAGAAGGTGCAGTTCCGCATCTTGGAGGAAAAACGTCAGTACGGGCATGGCGTCGCACGGAAGATCCTGCAAGCGAGCCCGTTTCGCCAAACACCGCCATGCGCATATTATGCGGAATGCGGCGGTTGTCAAAGCCAGCATATCGCCATTGAACTGCAACGTGAAGCCAAACAAAACGCCTTGTTTCGACAGCTGACGAAATTACAAACGGAACCCGTTGCATTGCTGCCGATGATTTGCGGCGAGCCTTGGCAATACCGCCGTCGAGTGCGTTTAAGCATGAATGTTAATCCGAAAGATAAAACTTTGGCAGTCGGTTTTCGTCGCAAAGGGTCTGCACAAATCGTCAACATCCGCCGTTGCGAGGTCATTGAACCGGTTTTAAATAAAACGCTGCCGAAACTGACCGCACTTTTAAGCCGTTTTTCACAGCCCAAACAATTAGGACATATCGAATTGGTCGCGGCGGATAACGGCGTGGCGATGTTGTTGCGCCACAGCGGAAATCTACCGCAAAACGACCGCACGTTACTGGCGGAGTTCGCCCGTCAGGAAGGTATCACTTTGTTTTTACAGGATGACGAGCAAATTCATCTTGTTCACGGCGAACCGCCTTATTATCAAACGGATGACCTGCGTCTGCAATTTGATATTCGTGATTTTATTCAAGTCAATGCATCGCTGAATAAAAAAATGGTTGCTACGGCACTGGATTGGCTGGAACTGCAAAACAGCGATAATGTATTGGATTTGTTCTGCGGAATGGGTAATTTCACGCTACCGCTCAGTCGTTTGGTGAAAAGTGCGGTCGGAATTGAAGGCGTTTTGCCGATGGTGGAAAAAGCCCGAATCAATGCGGAACGAAATAATTGTGCGAATGTCCAATTTTATCAGGCGGATTTGGATCAACCTTTTATTAATCAACCTTGGGCGACGCAGCGGTTTAACAAAATCCTGCTTGATCCGCCGCGCAGCGGTGCGGCATTCGCGTTATCGGCGCTCGTTCAGTTGCAGGCGGAAAAAATATTATATGTGTCCTGCAACCCGGCGACCTTGGTACGCGATGCGGAAATTTTGCTGAAATCGGGTTATCGTTTAAAACAAGCGGCGATGATTGATATGTTCCCGCAGACTGGGCATTTGGAAAGCATAACGTTGTTTGAGAAAAAACAATAAGGAAGGATTATGGTTGCTGTTCGGGGATTTCATTTATTAAATCCGAAAGAGTTTGTGATTGAAAAATGGTGTGCGGGCTTAAACCTGACACCGGCGGTAGAGCGGGATATTATCCGCGCTTGGCATTATTGTCAGGAAAAAGCGCAACAAGTTTTTCAAAACAGCCATTTGTATTTAAGCGACGGTGTGGAAATGGTGGAAATTCTGCACGGTTTAAATATGGACGGCGAAAGTCTGCTCGCCGCCATGTTATTCCCGATTGTGAACGGCAAATTGGTTCCGCTCGAACAAATAAAAGAAGACTTCGGCGCCAATATCAGCAAATTAGTCAACGGTGTTATGGTGATGAATAATATCCGCCAGCTAAGCGCCACCGAATCAAACAACAGCCTGCAAGTGGACAATGTGCGCCGTATGCTGCTGGCGATGGTGGACGATTTCCGCTGCGTGATTATTAAACTGGCGGAACGCATCGCCTATTTGCGCGATTCAGAGAAACGTTATTCCAAAGAAGAGCGGGTTTCCGCCGCAAAAGAATGCGCCAATATTTATGCGCCACTCGCCAATCGCTTGGGTATCGGACAGCTGAAATGGGAACTGGAGGATTATTGTTTCCGTTATCTGCAACCGGAACAATACCGCATTATCGCCTATAAATTAGGCGAACGGCGTTTGGATCGCGAACAATATATCGCTGACTTTATCGCAGAATTGAACGGCTATCTGAAAGAAAATATTGCGCAAGTGGAAGTGTACGGACGCCCGAAACATATTTACAGCATTTGGCGTAAAATGCAGAAAAAAAATATTGATTTCAATCAATTATATGATGTTCGCGCAGTGCGGATTATCGTACAAAAATTACAGGATTGCTATTCTGCGTTAGGTATCGTGCATACGCACTTCAAACATTTGCCGCAAGAATTTGACGATTATGTCGCCAACCCGAAACCGAACGGGTATCAGTCCATTCACACGGTCGTACTCGGCAAAGGCGATAAACCGATTGAGGTGCAAATCCGCACCCAACAAATGCACGATGACGCCGAGCTTGGTGTCGCCGCCCACTGGAAATATAAAGAAGGCACTACCGGCAGTATGTCCGCTTACGAAGAAAAAATTGCTTGGTTGCGTAAACTGTTGGCGTGGCAGGATGATATTGCGGGTTCCGGTGAAGTGATGGAGGAAATGCGCAGTCAGGTGTTTGATGATCGGGTCTATGTGTTTACGCCGAAAGGCGAAGTGGTTGATTTGCCTAAAAATTCAACTCCGTTGGATTTTGCTTACGCTATTCATAGCGAGGTGGGGCACCGCTGTATCGGCGCTAAAGTCGGTGACCGCATCGTGCCATTCACTTATCAGCTGCAAATGGGCGATCAAGTGGATATTATTACGCAGAAAAATCCGAACCCGAGCCGCGATTGGCTTAATCCGAGTTTGGGGTTCACGCATACTAATAAAGCGCGGGCTAAAATTCAGGCGTGGTTTAAAAAACAAGAGCGGGACAAAAATATCCCCGTCGGCAGAGAATTATTTGAAGCGGAAATCAACCGTTTGGGCTTGAATTTAAAACAAGTGGAACAATACGCGTTGCCGCGCTACAACTTAAAGCACTTGGATGATTTGTATGCCGGTATCGGCGGCGGTGATATTCGTTTAAATCAGCTAATCAATTTCTTACAAAATAAATTGATTAAACCGACGGCGCAAGAAGCGGACGAAGAAATTTTACGTCACGTCAGCCATAAAAGCGCCAATATCGCGCAACAAAAAACGGCACAAAAAGGTTATGTCATTGTTGAAGGCGTAGGCAATTTAATGCATCATATCGCGCGCTGTTGTCAACCGATTCCGGGCGATAAAATCGCCGGTTATGTGACTATGGGGCGCGGCATTTCTATCCATCGGACGGATTGCGAACAATTTCAGGAATTGCAAGCGGCGCATCCCGAACGCGTAGTGGAATCCATGTGGGGGGAAAATTTCAGCGGCGGTTTCCGCTTAAGTATCCGTATCATCGCCAGTGACCGTAGCGGCTTACTGCGTGACATCACCACCGTTTTGGCGAATGAAAAAATCAGCGTGCTGGGCGTTACCACCCGTTTGGACAATAAAAAACAGCTCGCCACGATGGATTTGGAAATTCAATTAAATAATGTGGAAATATTAAGTAAAATTTTGGCGCGACTGGCAACATTGGATGATGTCATTGAAGCGAAAAGGTTATAGTAAACAACAAGGTAACGCAATTTATGCATAAAACGACGGGCTTGACCCATTTAATTAAATCCACCGGTTATTCATTAAAAGGCTTAAAAAGTGCGGTCAAATATGAAACCGCTTTTCGCCATGAGCTGTCTCTAGGCGTGATTTTAATTCCTCTTGCCTTTTGGCTGGCGGGCAGCAAAATTGAATTGATTCTGATGATTGGCTCTTATTTATTGGTGTTGATCGTCGAGTTATTAAACAGCGCGATCGAATCCATTGTGGATCGCGTCGGCACCGAATATCACGAACTGTCCGGCAGAGCCAAAGATCAAGGCTCCGCCGCAGTATTTGTCGCACTGGTAAACTGTGCGGCGGTATGGGCGGTTATTCTGTTCGGTTAAGTTGCCCGCTCTTAAGCGAATGTAACAAACCGTAAAATACCACTACCAAGAAGAAATAGAAAATACTGCCTGAGTTATGTGTGAAAAAACCTTGGCTCAGGCTGTAAAAAATCACCGACAGGCAATGTACCGATCCTAATATCGCCACCGTTTTTACTTCGAGAACATCACTTTTTATATTTCGCCAAAAGAAATGCAACGGTATAAACAAGACGCCCAATAAGGCTAACAGGCCGAAAATGCCGCGCTTGGACAAATCATCTAAAAATTGGTTATGGGCGTGGTTAAACTGCGTGGCGAATTCACTGATTAATCCTTGTTGGTGCTGCTCTTTGCGTTTTTCCGTAACACCTGCAACGCCCCAGCCGAAAATCGGCTTTTCTTTTGCCATCAACAACGAACTTTCCCACATATCAAAACGCGCCCCTACCGACGTAGAGCCGTTATCGTGGCTAATATAAGCTGCAATTTCGTTTTTCGCCGCCTCAATTCTTTCCATTATGCGCGTTTGCGGAATCGAAACGGCAGTGATGATTAACAACGTGATCACGGCAAGAACGGACGTAAAAAATTTCTTAGAAAAAGAACATCGATACGACCATAAAATAAACAGCACAATAAAAGGCATACCAATCCAACCGCCGCGCGCAGTAGATAAAAAACTGCCCAATATCCCGAACAGCGCTGCCAAAAAACAAAGTGCGGTCGGTTTTAATTGAGTTTTGATGGCGAAATACAAACTCAATACCAAGGAAAACATCCCGAACGACATGGCAATATCGCCGCCTTGAATATGCATAATTCGCGGACTAAACGCCATAGACGAATGGAGGTAAAAACGGTCATAAAGCGCTACGATCCCGGCGATTGTGGCACCGACGGGAATGCAATAACGCAATATATTAAAACGTAACGGAAAATGGCGGAATAAAAATAAAAGCGGTAATAAGAAAAGAATTCTGCTCGGATTATCCAGCTCGCGTAAACGATCACCGTGAATTAAAAGAGAAAGCAAAAACAGCGAAAAATAAAACACATAGCTGAAAATTAAGCGTTTTTCGTCGGCAGAAACCGTCCATTTCTGTTTTTTCACGGCGTAGCTGTGAATAATAAATCCCAATCCGATGAGCATTAATAAAACCGGGGAATAATTATATCCGCCCTTAACGGAAAGAGCGGACAAAAAGAAAAAGCCTACCGCAAAGTTGATGAACGTGAGTAATTTATTATTTTGTATCAACCGCATGGAATCTCCATTAATTTATTTAAAAAAAACCGCACCCGAAAGTGCGGTCATATTTTAACGTATTTTGCTGATATTATGAATTACAATACATCTACGCAGTTTAGGTCAACGAAAGATTGCTCTAAGCGTTTAGACATAGACTCTTCCATTTTACGCAACCAAACGCGCGGATCATAGTATTTTTTGTTCGGCGCATCAGGACCGGTCGGGTTGCCTAACTGACCTTGCAAGTACGCTTCGTTGGCTTTGTAGAATTGAAGAATACCGTCCCATGCCGCCCATTGAGTGTCAGTGTCGATATTCATTTTGATCGCACCGTAACCGATGGCTTCGCGAATTTCTTCTTGTGACGAACCCGAACCACCGTGGAACACGAAATCTAATGATTTAGGCGGTAAACCGCGTTCTTTAGAAACAAACTCTTGTGATGCGCCTAAAATAGACGGTTTTAATTTCACGTTGCCCGGTTTGTAAACACCGTGTACGTTACCGAATGCCGCCGCGATAGTGAAGCGTTTGCTCACCGGGTTTAATTGGTCATAGACATAAAGCACTTCGGACGGTTGAGTGTAAAGTTTGGATTCATCCACATCGGAATTATCCACGCCGTCTTCTTCACCGCCGGTTACACCGATTTCAATTTCAAGGGTCATTCCCATTTTGTCCATACGCGCCAAGTATTTACGGCAGATTTCCATATTTTCTTCAATTGATTCTTCGGATAAATCGATCATGTGAGAAGAGAACAGCGGAGCGCCGGTTTCTGCGAAGTGTTTTTCACCCGCTTCCAATAAACCGTCGATCCAAGGCAGTAAGTTTTTCGCCGCATGGTCGGTATGTAAAATAACCGGCACGCCGTATTCTTTGGCTAATTGGTGAACGTGTTTCGCACCGGCAATGGCGCCTAATACGTCAGGACGCGCACCGCTTGCCGGTTTGATACCTTTACCGGCATAGAATGACGCACCGCCGTTTGAAAATTGGATAATAACCGGCGCTTTAACGCGCGCTGCGGTTTCCAATACGGCGTTAACGGAGTCGGAACCGACGCAGTTTACTGCCGGAAGGGCAAAATTGTTGGCTTTTGCATAAGCAAATACTTTTTGAACGTCATCACCGGTTAATACGCCCGGTTTTACGATATCTAATAATTTAGCCATGTTTGTGTTTCCTTTAACTTGTATAGAATTGGTATGTAAAACCCCTCTTTGACAAAGAGTGCAAAGAGGGGATGAGGGAAATTATTTTGCGCGTTTCTCTAAAATTTCAACGGCAGGTAACACTTTACCTTCCACGAATTCTAAGAACGCACCGCCACCGGTAGAAATATAAGAAATTTTATCCGCGATACCGAACATATCGATTGCCGCTAAAGTGTCACCGCCGCCGGCGATAGAAAATGCACCGTTTGCCGTCGCATCAACGATTGCCTGCGCAACCACTTCGGTACCTTTACGGAAGTTCGGGAATTCAAATACCCCCACCGGACCGTTCCACAAAATGGTTTTTGCGCTACGGATAATCGTCGCCAATTCTTCCGCGGATTTATCACCGATGTCGAAGATGGATTCTTCGGCGGAAACTTCGTTTACCGCTTTTTGTGTCGCTGCCGCCGTTTCGGAGAACTCCAAGCCTACGCGCACATCAACCGGTACCGGAATATTGGTTGCTTTGGATAGACGTTGCGCTTCAGGAATCAAATCCGCTTCATACAAGGATTTACCCACATTGTTGCCTTCCGCCGCAATAAAGGTGTTAGCGATACCGCCGCCGACGATTAATTGATCGGCAATTTTTGACAAGCTGTCCAACACGGTTAATTTGGTTGATACTTTCGAACCGCCGACAATCGCCAACATCGGACGTTGCGGCTCTTTTAACGCTTTGCCCAACGCATCCAATTCAGCCGCCAACAACGGACCTGCGCAAGCCACCGGCGCATATTCCGCCACGCCGTAAGTGGAACCTTCCGCACGGTGCGCCGTACCGAATGCGTCCATCACGAACACGTCGCAAAGTGCGGCGTATTTTTTTGCCAATTCAGGATTGTTTTTCTTTTCGCCTTTATTTACGCGCACGTTTTCCAACACAACCACTTCGCCGGCATTCACTTCTACGCCGTCCAAGTAATCGCGCACCAAACGAACCGGCACGCCTAAATCGGAATTGTTTAAGTAATCAACGACAGGTTGTAAGGAATCTTCAGCTTTGAATTCACCTTCGGTCGGACGACCTAAATGGGAGGTCACCATCACTTTGGCGCCTTTCTCAAGGGCAAGTTTTAACGTTGGGATAGTGGCACGAATACGCGCATCGGAAGTGACTTTACCATCTTTAACTGGCACGTTTAAGTCGGCGCGGATGAAAAGACGTTTACCTGCTAAATCAAGGTCGGTCATTTTGATTACTGACATAATTTAATCCTCTTTGGTTAAATAATAAAAATTCTCAAAAAACTTGCTCATTATACCTAGTTCTGACTAGCTTTGTAACTGTTCTAGATCAAATTATTGGCATTAATTTAGAATTTAATAGCTGCTGTTACGCGGGCAATCCATCACATTAAAGGACAAATCATAGCAAATAAACAGCTCGTTACGACTGGCGCCCAAATACGCATCTTTTAACGCCGGATTGTTTTTCTTCACCCAACGGAACAGGTCATTTTTAGTCAGTTCATAGTGCGGCAACTGCAAAGTGCGGTATAATTCGCGCTGTTTTTCAAAATAGCTTTCCGCCTGATCGAAAGCGCAAGCACCGTGTTTTTCCCACTGTCCTTGTAATAAGTTGGCGCCCGGACTTTCAGGCAGATATTTTTCGATCAGGGCATGATCGAGCATCGGCAAATCACCTTGACAAAAACGCGGGTGATCGGAAACCCGACGCGCTTTGCCGTTTTGCGGCCACAAACCGTGAATCACCCAGCCAAAATGCTGTGTAGTACCGCATTGATATTCAAGCGATTTAGGTAATTGATTGCCGTAGCGTTTACGTTGATTGTCACAAAACGCAGGCGACCACGACAGTACCAAGGTATAGTAATCCGTCGGCGCAGTTTTGTTTTGACCGATGGGATCGTTTTTCATCACATAATCGTAATCGCGTTCAACGACAGTAATAACCGCCTGTTTTTGTTTGGAAAAATAATACCAACCGGCTAACAGCAGCATAAAAAAACAGACAACGAATACGGAAAGTTGGAGGGTTTGTTTTTCTTTCATTATTGACCTTCAATTAAAAGTTTATTTTTTGTGCGACGTTTATTATAATCAGCCGCTTTTAACTTTGCGCGCAATAAAGGAAATTCATGGCTCTGCTCATCACGGACAAATGCACTAACTGCGATATGTGTTTACCCGAATGCCCTAACGAGGCAATTTCGGTAGGAACGGATATCTACGTTATCGATCCGACCCTTTGCACCGAATGTGTCGGTCATTACGACACGCCGACCTGCCAAAAAGTCTGTCCGATCAGCAAGTGCATCATCACCGATCCTGCGCATATTGAAAGCGACGAGCAATTATGGGAACGCTTTGTGCTGATTCACCATGCGGATAAACTGTAAGCCGGAAACAAAAGTGCGGTCGGTTTTTCCGTTGTTTTTATAATTCGACCCAGCGCGCCAACAACACGCCGGCCTGCACGGCAACATTTAAGCCGTTTTTGTTCAACGGATTGGCAAAAGATAAATTCGTCACCGTGTCGCCTTTTTCCACTAACGATGCTGTGGAACCTTCACTTAACACGAAAACCGTCTTATTTTCCAACCGCACTTTGGCGAAGCCTACGGCTTGTTTGTCGATGGTGGTGTGGACGATTTGATAACCCGCCGTCCGCAATTGGTTGAGTGCGTGGCGAATATCGTCGGTTTGCAGGCTGTGAATATATTCCGCCCCGCCTTCGGCAACCCGCATGGCGGCTGCGCTGTTCAGCGTTTCCGCATCATCGGTGATAACGCCTTTAATCCCGTAAAACGCACAGGTGCGTAAAATACCGCCGACATTATAAGCGTTGCGGACGCCGTCGAGCAGCACCAAACAATCTTTTGAACGCGGAATATCCAAATAACCGCTCAATGTGAACGGTCGGGCTTTTTTCACCAACATACAAATACCGCCATGGTGTTCGCTGCCGCTGACTAACGCGAGTTCCTGATTATCTACCACATGATAGACTTTTTTGTGCGCCGCCAAATAACTGAACATTTCCCCCGTTTTGTGCGCCATTTCTACGGTTGTCCATACCCGCACAATGCTGTCCGGACGCTGCGCAAATAACGCAAAACAAGTGCTTTCGCCATACACTTTCATCTCTTCGGCGCGGTTTTTCTTAATTTTTTCAGGCGCACGCGGTGACAAAGGCCCGGTCTTTTTCTCACGCGGTTTATCGCTCGGTACGGAGCTCTTGATCATCACTTTCACCTTACCCGAACCGCTGGCATTTTCCATCGTGGTTTGCGTAATTTGTTGTTCCCATTGTTTCACTTTATCGGTTAATGAACCTTTGGAACGGCTTTTTCCGCGCATTTCGTTCCGATTGTCTTTACCGTAACGACGCTCATTCCGACGTTCGTCTTCTTGGCGTGCAAAGTGCGGTCGGTTTTTGTCGGATTTTGCCGATTGCGGTTTTTTAGCGGATTTTTCGCCGACGGAACGTTCTTTAAAACGTTTTTCATCATTGTTTTGATTGAATTTTGCAGTTTGGAAGCCGGTTTTTTTAGAATTATTCATATTTTGCTCGCCGATAACGGATTGATTAGGTGGAAATTTGAACACTTTTCGTAAAAAGTGTGAGCATTATAACGAAAAAAAACCTTTTTTCTATTAAATCGGACAATAAATATTGTAAACTAACCGACTATAACGAGCCTTAAGGAAACAAGCTTAGGGAAGACGCTTAAGCGCCGGGAAGTGAAATTATGTTAATGAATAAGACCAAACGAGCGAAACGACACTTGGAAAGTTTGCCATGTTTGCCGCAAGCAGCCGCAGATGTTGAATTTATTTATACTTCGGCCCAATTTAAACAAACCGTCATTCAACTCATCCGTTCTGCGCAAAAACGCATCTATATCACCGCACTTTATTGGCAATTCGATGAAGCCGGACAGGAAATGTTGGATGAAGTTTATCGTGCCAAACAAAATAATCCCGAGCTGGATATTAAAATTTTAGTGGACTGGCATCGCGCGCAACGCAATTTGCTCGGTGCGGCAAAAAGTGCCACCAATGCGGATTGGTATTGCGAACAGCGTCGTCTGCACGATGCGCCATCAATGTTCTTCGGCGTGCCGATTAACACCCGCGAAGTGTTCGGTGTGCTGCATATTAAAGGATTCGTGTTTGACGATACGGTATTGTACAGCGGCGCCAGTATTAATAACGTCTATTTGCATCATAAAGACAAATACCGTTACGATCGCTATCAGCAAATCAAAAATTCCGCGTTAGCCGATAGCATGGTAGATTTTGTCAAACAGCATTTGTTAGATTTTTCCGCGGTTTACCCGCTGGATGATGAAAACCGTCCGCACACCAAAGACATACGTCCGAACATCAAACAATTTCGCAAAACCTTGGCTTCCGAAGCGCAATACCGCCTGAAAAGTGCGGTCGCTTTCGGTGCCGATTTAACGGTTACGCCGTTATTCGGTTTAAGTGCCGGCGGCAACGTCTTAAATCGAACCATTGAAGATTTATTCTTATCGGTACAACAAAAACTGGTGATTTGCACGCCTTATTTTAATTTCCCCCGCTCCTTGCGCGCGCGTATTCAGGACTTGTTGAATGCGGGCAAACAGGTGGAAATTATCGTCGGCGATAAAACCGCCAATGATTTTTATATTCCGCCGTCCGAACCCTTCAAAATGGCGGGCGCCTTACCTTATTTGTATGAAAAAAATCTGCGCGCGTTCAGTAAGAAATTCGAATACGAAATCAATCAGGGCTTATTGACCGTTCGTACTTGGAAAGACGGCGATAACACCTATCATTTGAAAGGCGTGTGGGTGGATGATAATTATATTTTACTGACCGGTAATAATTTGAATCCGCGCGCGTGGCGTCTGGATGCGGAAAACGGTTTGTTGATTCACGATCCGAAACAAGAGCTGCGTGAGCAAGTGTTACGGGAGCTGGAATGTATCCGCCGGCATACTACCGTGCTTAAGCATTATTCCGAATTGGAGGAAATGCACCAATATCCGCAGCCGGCGCAGCGTTTGTTAAAACGTTTCGCGCGAATTAAAGCGGATAAGATCGTGAAGATGATTTTATAGCGGCGTTAAAACAGGCTGAAAACCGACCGCACTTTATCCGTTCAACGTCTGCCAAAATGCCTTCACCAACGGCAGCTCCAAGCTTTTGCGTTGAACGCAAACGCCTAATTCAAAAGGCTCAACGGGTACATCCAAGGTTAAAGACGAAACCTGCGTATTCATCGGGCTGTTTTTAATCACCACATCCGGCAGCAAGGCTAACCCGCAGCCTAACGCCACCATCGGCACAATCCCTTCGTGTCCCGCCACCGTCGCATAAATTTTGGGGTGTTTAATCTGTTTTTGGCGAAACCATTGATCGATACGCTGTCGGGCAGGGCCTTCCACCGGCAGAATAAACGGAATCTGCGTCCAGTCAATTGGATCCTGCTGTAATAACTGGGTGGCGACACAAGCGATGCGCGGCGCGATCAACGACAAAGCAATATCGTCAATATAATGAAACATAATATTATGCGGCACATTGAACGGGCGTCCCGCTAACACCAAATCCGCCTGTTGGCTTTGCAACTGTTGCAGCGCCGAGGCGGGATCACCGGTAGTCAGTTGGATTTCCACTTTCGGATAACGGACGCGAAATTTCTCCAACACTTGCGGCAAGTGGCTGTAAGCCGCCGTCACTGAACAAAACAGTTTCAACTCGCCACGCAGTTCTTCCTGTTCGGAACGTAACTGTTGTTTGAGTTGCTGCCATTGTTGCCAATGTTGGCGGGCAAACGGCAGAAAACGCTCTCCGGCCGGTGTCAACGACACCTGTCGGTTATCGCGCAGAAACAGCATCTGCTCCAATTCTTCTTCCATCCGTTGAATTTGACGGGAAAGGGTTGAAGGCGACATATGATTTTGCGCTGCGGTTTTGCTGAAATTACGGCTTTCGGCAAGATGCAGAAAAATATAAAGATCGTTAAATTCCATAAAAGTGCGGTCGGTTTTTTCGCTGTTTTTTTCATTATATTGGAATTTCGCCGAAATTTAGCGATTTTTATAAAGTTCCGTAAAAAAAAATTATTTTTTTAGCGGAAACTAAATGTTTCGAGGCTTTCCGTAAAAACGAACCCTTTAATTTCGATTGTATACGTCAAAATGCTCAAACGCAGGAATATTCCCACGATAATTTCTTTCATACGGTTATCAGCATGACGGATATGAATATGAAATTATCCGCTTACGATAAAAATCTGGATATTCTAGCCGGTTGTCGTAAGGCATAATCAATAAAAAGTGCGGTCGGTTTTTATGTTGTTTTTAAACACCGAAAAACCGACGGCCCACTTTGTCGATATATCAGATTTTCTATATCAAATCACATTCTTTTCTTGTTTTCTTATGCAATTTTGACTGCCTTAAACGCAATCGTTTGCTTGCATTATCAATAGGTTAAATTTTACACTAACACAAAATCCGTCTCTTTTTTTAGGGAACTAAATAAACATGACATAGTCATAAAAAATAAAAAATTTAAAAGGAGACAAACAATGACATTAAAACAAATACGATCAAAATTAAGAATATCCTCCCTCTCTCTTAATTTTATTTTATCTTTATATTTCACCTTAATTTTCAACTATGCGTTTTTTCGTGAAATTTTCACTATTCAACCGATAACGGGCAGTGCGAAAGATTATTTTATCGTGACTATTCCGTTTGTATTGTTTTTTGCACTTAATATTGTATTTAATATTTTGTCCGTTCCCATATTGCATAAGGTCATTATTCCGGCATTTCTGATTATCAGTGCGTCAATTAGTTATAACTCCGTTTATTTTAACGTGTATTTCAATAGAGATATGTTGGATAACGTGTTACAAACTACCATGGCAGAAAGTTCACGTATGCTCACCCCTTCTTATATCATGTGGATTTTATGTTTAGGGATTATACCCGCCGTATTATATATTCTGACTAAAATAGAATATAAAATATGGTGGAAAGAATTAACACTGCGTTTTGTAGCGGTTGCCGTGTTCAGTTTGGGAATTGTCGGTGTCGGCAGCCTTTATTATCAGGATTACGCCTCTTTTTTTCGTAATAATAAATCGTTACCGCATTTGATTTACCCTTCCAATTTTGTTGCCGCAACAATATCTAAAATTAAACATTACCGCATTGCCAATCTGCCGTTTAAACGGCTCGGTCTTAATGCGCGTCAAAAGAAAAGCAGTACCAAACGTCGCGTAAGCGTACTTGTTATCGGCGAAACTACAAGGGCCCAAAACTGGGGATTAAACGGGTATGAGCGTCAAACCACGCCTAAGCTTGCGGCAAGAGATAAACAGATCATTAATTTCCCGCATGTAAGCAGTTGCGGAACATCTACGATTGTTTCGGTTCCTTGTATGTTTTCCCTCTTAACCAGAAAGAGCTACGATGCGGTGACGGCAAACAGACAGGATAATTTGTTAGACATATTACAACGTGCGGGAATTGAAATTTCTTGGATTGAAAATAACAGCGATTGTAAAGGCGTATGCGAACGGGTTCCTACTACAAATGTAATTAACTATAATCTTCCCGAATACTGTGTAAACGGTGAATGTTTGGATAATATTATGTTGCCGGAAGTCGATAAAATATTCGGCGGAAGCTCAATCAAAGATTTGGTTGTAGTATTACATACGTTGGGAAACCATGGTCCGACATATTATGAACGTTATACTAAAGATTTCCATCAATTTACGCCGACCTGCGATACGAATGAAATAAATCGTTGCAGTAAACAAGAATTAGTCAATACTTATGACAACGGTATTTTATATTTAGATAATTTCTTGGATAAAATTATTCAAAAATTAGAAGCCCGTTCAGATTGGGAAAGCAGTTTATTCTATGTTTCGGATCATGGCGAATCTTTGGGTGAAAACGGTATTTATTTACACGGCGCGCCTTATGCGATAGCACCGAAAGAACAAACGCATATCCCGATGATGATGTGGTTCTCCGAAGCTTTTGTAAAAAACAGCGCGTTTAATTTTGAGTGTCTACGTAACAATGCAAAGACACAGGAATATTCTCATGATAATTTTTTCCACACCGTCCTGAGCATGATGGATATAGATACAAGCTTATCCGCTTATGAGAAGAGTTTGGATATTTTAGACAAGTGCCGTAAATCATAACAGCAAAAGTGCGGCCGGTTTACCGAAGATTTATTGGTGGCACAAACCCGCGCTATCGAAAAATTACAATGGCTTCTACGCGCGCATTTGGATAACGGTGCAGGGAATATTTAATTTGAGATGAAATGAAGAAACCCGACGAAAGTCGGGTTTTGTGTTTTTTAGCCTATTACAAATACCCCACAGGCAGCGCCACCAAATTCTCCGCCAAATAATGTTTATTCGGATATTGATTAATAATTACACCTTGCCCGAGGGTAAATTCTTTGCTAAGCGAATTGAGCAACTCAAAACTTTTCGCCATTTTTTTATTCGGACTTGCAGTAGTCTTGATTTCAATCGGATAAATCGTTCGATCGTATTCAATAATCAAATCAATTTCTTTCTGATTGGTATCACGATAAAAATAAAGCGGTGGCTCAATACCGTTATTCGTGAAAGATTTTATAATTTCACTCACCACAAAACTCTCAAAAAATTGACCACTCTTTGCCCCTTGAGCAATGGTTTCAGGCGTAAGCCATTTGGTTAAATATGCCATGAGACCGGTATTCAAAAAATAAACTTTTGGGGTTTTAATAGCACGTTTTAGATGATTATTGCTGTAAGGCTGTAACAAATAAATAATGCCTGAGGTTTGTAAAATCGTCGTCCAGCGTTTAATGGTTTCGTTAGATACGCCAACTTCTTGCGCCACATTACTGTAATTTAATAACTCTCCGCTGCGGGATGCCAGCGCCACCATAAAACGAGTGAAATCGGTGCTATTAGCAATATTGGTGAGTTGGCGCACATCCCGTTCAATATAAGTGGAAACATAGGAAGAATAATAAATTTCCCAATCCGTTTCTTGCTGATATAAACGCGGCATATCACCCTTATGAATAATTTGCCAGATATTTTCAGGTGATTTCAGTGTCTTCTCTCTGCTTGATAAATAATCTCTATTGGGAATAAAAGGTGGGGAAAACTCAATATTTAATATTTCACGTAGCGATAGTCCTTGTAGTTTGAGAATGGCGATTCTGCCCGCCAATGTTTCACTGACATTTTGCATAAGCTCAAAAGCCTGCGAGCCGGAAAGTAAAAACATCCCATTTTTTTGCTGCTTATCGATTTCAAGTTTCAATAAAGGGAACAGCTCCGGTGCGTACTGCACCTCGTCTAAAATCACATCACCGGAACGATTTAAAAAGAATAAACGCGGCTCTTGCTTGGCTTGTTCCAAAAGCAGAGGATCATCAAAAGTCAAATAAGCGTAATCTTTTGCAATATGTTTTAACAATGTCGATTTACCAACCTGTCTCGCACCGGTCACAAGAATGGCAGGAAATTGCTTAAGCAGACGGCTTACTAAGGGTTGAATCTGGCGGGGAATATACATAATCACTCTCAAAATCTAGTTTAATTTCACATAATATATTGAATTGAACTAAATTTAACAAGTAAAAATGATAAATTTTTAAGTTTAATTCCATATAGCATATTGAATTAAACTGATTTCTCGCCTTTTACGCCCAAAGTGCGGTGGTTTTTCTACGCGTTTTTCGCCTCACGTTCCCGTAAATACGCCTTCAATCCGCGTTCGCGCAAAATGCAGCTCGGGCATTCGCCACAACCGCCTTCTACGCCGTTGTAGCAGGTGTGGGTGTGTTGGCGGATGTAATCGAATGCGCCCAGTCGATCCGCCAGTGCCCAAGTTTCTTTTTTATCCAGCCACATTAACGGTGTGCGGATTTCAAAGGGATAATCCATGGCAAGGTTTAGGGTGACATTCATGGATTTGACGAAAACATCACGGCAATCGGGATAACCGCTGAAATCCGTTTCGCATACACCGGTATAAATAACGCGAATGCCTTGGCTTTTGGCGTAAATGGCGGCGTAGAGCAAAAATAAGGCGTTGCGTCCGTCAACGAAAGTATTCGGCAGTTCATTGTCTTTTTGGCTGATTTGCGCGCTCGGATCCATCAAGGCATTGTGAGTAATAGCTCTGATGACACTGGTGTCGAGCACCGTTTGTTTTACCTTTAAATCCTGCGCAATCCATCGGGCTTTTTCCAGCTCAATGGCATGGCGTTGACCGTATTGAAATGTGATAACGTCGACATTTTCTGCGCCGAATTCTTGCATGGCGAGAAATAAACAGGTGGTGGAATCTTGCCCGCCGGAAAAAATCACGAGGGCTTTGTTGGGCTGGTTTGACATAGTGAATCCTTAGTTTTTTATGTGGAGGGTTGTGCACTACAGGGGAAAAGTACGGCGGATTTTAGCAAAGAAATAAGGGGATGAAAAATCCACTTTTAAAAACACCGTTGAAATCGACCGCACTTTTATCATAAAAAACATCTGTAAAGATAAAAATGCCGCACTTTAAAAGGATTCGACAAACGTTTTATTTTCTATGTTGATAATTCTATCCGTTAAACGTTTGGCTTGCTCGAGATTGTGAGTGGCGATCAGGAGCGTATATTTTTTTGCCAGTTGTTTTAGTAAGTCTTCGATAATCAACATATTTTGCAAATCCAACGATGAACAAGGTTCGTCCAAGATCAGTATTTCCGGTTCCGTGGTCAACATACGGGCGATACAAAGCCGTTGTTTTTGTCCGCCCGAAAGTTTGTCCGGTGAAATACCGGTATCGCCGTTTAATTCACCGTAAAGATTGACGCTTTTTAATAAGGTTTCGATACGTTGTTTTTTATGACGAATATTTTTTTCGTAGAATTCCATCGCATAAGTTAAATTTTTTTCCACGCTGAACGGAAACGGCTTTGAATCTTGAAACAGCATGGACATTTTACGTCTTAACCATAATTTATCTTTTGTTCTTATATCTTCTCCGTTGAATAAAATATTTCCCTCAAAACGTCCGTTTCTTTCCGCTAAAAAACCGTTTAGTGCGGATAAGAATGTGGATTTTCCGCTGCCGGATTTTCCCATCAAGCAGATGATTTCATTTTTATTCACCGTTAGATTAATATTTTCCAGTATTGGTTTATCTTGATAGAAAATATTAAGATTTTCGGTTGTTAATATAACGGACAAGTTTTCCTCCGATGTTATTTGCAATGAAAGCGGAAAGAAGATGTAAAAGAATTAAAATAAAAATTAAAATCAGCGCGGTAGCATAAGCATTATTGGTACTGACGGATTGGTTTAACAACATATGCAAGTGAAAAGGCAATGCCATTATCGGGGACAGCAAACCGTTCGGGCTTGCCATATACACTACGCCGGTGAGCAACAGGGGTGCGGTGGCGCCGATAGCATAACTGCCCGCCAGCAGCGAAATGGACAGAACATTTTTCTTTATTGCAGGCAGAATTAATTTACGGCACATATAGGTTTTATCCACGCCTAAAGCGAAACTGTCGCGTAATAAATTTCTATCCAGCTCGCCAATCACTTTTTCTACGCTGATCTCCACAAAGGGAAATACCATTAATGCCAAAGTAAAACTTGCTGTGAGCAAACTTTTCGGTATATCTAAATTGACAATAAATAAAGCATATACAAACAATCCCAATAAAATGGAAGGAATGGACGCCATGCTTTGTATAATAAATTTGAGTATTATTTTTAATATATTGGTTTCACAATAAACTTGTCGATACAGTGCACAGCTGATGCCAAGTAAAGCCGAAAAGAACATTGCCAACAACATTAATAAAAACGAACCGATAATCGCATTTCTAATTCCACCCGCTTCTCCCAATATATTTCCGGCAGGATTTTGGCTGAGAAAATCCCAATTAATATAAGCAATGCCTTGTGAAAAAATAAAATAAAAAAGATAACTGATGATAAAAATAACGAATGCCCCTGCAAAATACGCATAATATTTGATTAGGTTATCTTTAATATGTTGCATTGTTACGCTCAAGTATGAATAAAAGAATATTTAATACAAAGACCAAACATAATAATACGCAGCCGCCGGCGATTAACGCGTAATAATGTTGACTTCCCACTTCGCTGGTTCCCATTTCCAAGGCGATTAAGGAGGGGATGGTTTGGATTTTAGATAATAACGCGGGAAAGAGCGGCGTATTGCCGATTACCATCATGGTTGCCATGGTTTCGCCGACGGCTCTGGAAAATGCGACGACGAATCCCGTCACGCTCGCCATTATACATTCTTTGCCGACAATGTGGCGGATGAAAAAACCGACGGATACGCCTAAGGCATCGGAATCCCGTTGATATTTGTTTTTTATCAACGTCATACTGTCAATAAGATGGGCGGTGAAAAAGGGTAAAATCATAACGGATAAGATTAAACTGCCTGCCAGTAACGATTCGCCGGAGGAAAGTTCAAAAAGGTTTTCAATGAAGGTTACGATAACAAACAACGCAAAAAAGCCGTAAATAATTGACGGAATACCGGCTAACATTTTGATCATTTGAATCAGAACGTATTTATAGCGCCCTTCGGCGTAAAAACAGATAAAAAGTGTGAAGCCGAAAGCCAAGAAAAAGGAAAAGAAACAGGCTAAAACAGCCACGCCGAAATTGGCGGCTAAGATGTTTAAGATCCCGAAACGCAGGGGTTCGGCGCTGACATCCCAATCCTCATTCAGTAAGAAATCACTGACATCAACACGGCGAAAAAACTCACCCGATTCATTGCACAGAAACGCAATTAAAGTCAGTAAAATACAAACACTCAGGAAAGTAAAAAGGTGAACCCCTATTTTAACTAACTGATTTTTCATATCAGTTCTGCCGCTCGGCTATTTTTTCGTCGGAATAAAGCCCATTTTTTCGATGGTTTTTTTACCTTCTTCGGAATAGATCGCGTCAATAAAGAGTTGTTCCGTTTTAGTCGGTTTACCGCTTTTCACAATAATGAGCGGACGGGAAATATCGTATGCGCCGCTGATAATATTTTCAACGGTCGGTTCGACGTTATCCACATTAAGTGCGGTCAGTTTTCCTTTATTTTGATTGGCGACACCGAAAGAGGCGTAACCGATAGCATTTTTGTTTTCGATGATTTTTGCAACCAATGCGCCCATGGAAGGTGCCTGAATCACATCTTTGGTGACTTTAACCTCTTTCATAACTTTGGATTGGAAAACCGAATGTGCACCGCCGCCGAAATCTCTGGTTACGACGACAATATCTTCATTCGGCAAATTTTTATCCAAATCGCTCCATTTTTTATATTCACCGGAGAAAATTTTGATAATCTCCGCTTTGCTGAGGTTGCCGTTTTTGACTTTAATCACATCGTTTGCCGGATTGACGGAAATTGTCAGCGCATCGATACCTACGGTCATGGCTTGCGGATCATTGATTTTGCTTTTTTCACTGTCTTTAATATCGCGGGCAAGCATCCCGAAATCGGCAACATCGTCCAGTACGGCTTTCACACCTGCGCCCGAACCGCCGGCAGAGACAAAAATCGTGATGTTTTTATTCGGCAAAGCGGGATCCGCTTTGTCCCAAGTTTCGTATTTTTCAATGAAATCGGTGGACAGTTTGGCAATAACCGGCGCAAGAGTTGAGGAGCCGCTGAAACTGATTTGAGTATTCACC
>JBHBXR010000006.1:0-16580 GCA_041795785.1 Mesocricetibacter sp. | reverse complement strand
CAAACTGCCGAAAGAGCCGCAAAAAAACATTGTTTATCAGGCGTATGTGTTGTTCAGCGAGCGTTTGAAACTACGCAATACCAAAGTTAAACCGTTACGGTTGACCTTGGAAAAAAATATGCCTATCGGTTCCGGTTTGGGTTCCAGCGCTTGTTCCATCGTGGCGGCATTGGTTGCTTTGAACAAATTTCATAATGAACCGTTTTCCAAAATGGAATTATTAGAAATGATGGGGGAATTGGAAGGGCGAATTTCCGGTTCGATTCATTATGATAACGTAGCGCCTTGCTATTTGGGCGGTGTGCAATTGATGGTGCAGTCTTTGGGCAATATTTGCCAGACATTGCCGTTTTTTGATCACTGGTATTGGGTGTTGGCATATCCCGGCATTGAAGTTTCCACGGCGGAAGCCCGTGTGATTCTGCCGAAAACCTATACCCGTCAGGATGTGATTGCGCACGGTCGTCACTTAGGCAGTTTCGTGCATGCCTGCCATACCGGTCAGGACGTGTTGGCGGCACTGATGATGAAAGATGTGATTGCCGAACCTTATCGCGAAGCGCTGTTGCCGAATTTCGCCGAAGTTAAACAGGCGGCGCGTGATTTAGGTGCGTTAGCCAGCGGTATTTCAGGCTCCGGCCCGACCATGTTTTCCATTGCGCCGGATTTGACTACCGCAACCAAACTTGCTTCTTATTTGGAAAGTCATTACTTGCAAAACAATGAGGGTTTCGTGCATATTTGTAAAGTCGATAATCAAGGCGCAAGGGAATTAGGCTAATGAAAAAATTATTACTGGGACTTTTCTGTTTATTGCCGGGCATAGCAACCGCGCAGATTGTGGCGAACGGATTAAGCAACAGCGCACAAGGTGATTACGTATTGTTGGATACTCAGCAGCAAGCTACGGAAATTCAATTCCGTTTAAAATTGGACGGTGAACAATGGCTGGCGGACGGTTCACGGGACAGCGGTCAAACTTGGGGACCGGTTTGTGAAGCTAGCGGCGAATGTAAATTGATTACCTCTTCCAAACAGGATATCGAACGCTTTTTTGTCAAATATCCGCACGTTATTGAAAAAGTGGATTTAAGCTGCATTCATAATATGGCGTTTGCTTTCTGCGGAATGACCTTAGACGGCAGAACGGATTATGTTATGGTAACCTTAGTTACTGAAACGCCGGAAGTGATGCCTTTTCAAAAGATCAAATAAGTTAGGATCAAAATATGAATTTATACAACATTAAACACCCCGAAGAACAAGTCAATTTTGCTCAAGCGGTTCGTCAAGGATTAGGAAAAGATCAAGGGTTATTTTTTCCGGAAGTCATTCCGTCGTTGGATAATATCAATGAATTGCTTGCGTTGCCTTTAGTGGAACGCAGTCAAAAGATTCTATCCGCTCTTATCGGTGATGAAATCCCGACGGAAACCTTAAATGCTATGGTAAAAAATGCGTTTACTTTTCCTGCTCCGTTAGCGCAAGTCAACGATAATGTTTATGCGCTGGAGTTGTTCCACGGGCCGACATTGGCATTTAAAGACTTCGGCGGACGTTTTATGGCACAAGCGTTAGCGGCGGTTCGCGGTGAGGGCAAAATCACTATTTTAACCGCCACGTCAGGCGACACCGGTGCGGCGGTTGCACATGCGTTTTACGGCTTGGAAAATATCAATGTGGTGATTTTATATCCGAAAGGCAAAATCAGCCCGTTACAGGAAAAACTATTCTGCACTTTGGGCGGAAATATTCGTACCGTTGCCGTTAATGCGGATTTTGATGCTTGTCAGGCATTGGTTAAACAAGCCTTTGACGATGAAGAATTACGCACCGCTATCGGTTTAAACTCGGCTAACTCCATTAATATCAGTCGTCTTCTGGCACAAGTTTGCTATTATTTCGAAGCGGTTGCTCAGTTACCGCAAGAAAAACGCAATAACGTTGTGGTTTCCGTACCGAGCGGCAACTTCGGCAACCTGACTGCCGGTTTAATCGCGAAAACCTTAGGTTTGCCGATTAAACGCTTTATCGCGGCAACCAATGCCAATGACACTGTGCCGCGTTATTTACGTTCAGGTAAATGGGAACCTAACGCAACGGTGGCAACCTTATCCAACGCCATGGATGTCAGCCGCCCGAACAACTGGCCGCGCGTGGAAGAATTGTTTAAACGCAACGGTTGGCATTTAACGGATTTGGCTTCCGCCGCCCTTAATGACAAGCAAACCGAAGTCGCTTTGCAGACGCAATATCAACAGGGGTATTTATGCGAACCGCACGGCGCTATCGCTTATCAAGTATTAGCCGATCAGCTGCAGACGGATGAAACGGGCATTTTCCTTTGTACGGCGCATCCGGCGAAGTTTAAGGAATCCGTAGAACGCATTTTAAATATCGAACTTCCGTTGCCCGAGGCGTTGGATAAACATAACAGACTGCCGTTATTATCCGATGAAATGGAAAACGATTTTGCTCGACTCAGAGCTTATTTATTGGCGAAATAATTTTATCGTTTCTCGACAAACTGAAAAAACCGAATATCCCGATTATTCGGTTTTTTTACGTTTAATAGTTTCAAATCGGCATATCAAGCATTAATTTCCCGCTCTTTTTGTAAATAATTTTTTAGGAAAGTAAAGAACTGAAAGGAATTGTAAAGTAATTAAAGGTTGATTGTCTGTATCACGGAAAGAAGTAATACTTACACGCGAAACATAGCGGCCTGTAAGGTATTGCGCTGATCACAAGCGGAAATAATTTCTTTACACTTGTGTCATTTCTTTACGAAAATTTATCGTAATACCTGCTTTTGAGTCAAAACGGAAATATCGTTTTGTTTACGTCAACAGTAAATATCCATCAAAACATGATGAAAAACGACCGCACTTTTTTTTGATATCTTACAAAGGAAAATACAATGAATAAATTTATTGAAGCGGCACAACCGCATCTTCCGCTTATGATTTATACAGTTATAGCGTTTGCGGCGGTTGTGCTAATCGTATCCGTAATCAAATTGTTTCTTAGAAAACGTGGCGAGAGAGCAAGAGCCTTGGCGCGTCAAAATAATGTGCTGTTTTCCCGATTGTTGACGCCGGATGAATTAGATGATCGCGATCCGGTAATCACACAACAACAGGCGAAAGGTCCGATATTGAGGGGCGGACGTCGTCCGATGCTATCTGACAATGGTCCGGCAGTTGATCTCAGCATGTTTAATACGTCTCTTACCAATTCCGCCTCTGCAACTTCACAACCAATCAAACCGTTAGCACAAGCGGCAGAGAGCGAAACAGCCCCATTGTTCGGAAAAAACGCATCAACTGTGATGAGGCATCAATCAATAAATGCCGCGGCGGTGAAAGCAGTACCTATTATTGAGGAGTTCGAGTTGTCAGACGAACAAGGCTATGATGTTCAAACCTATGATGTTCAAACGATCAGTAGCAATAAGTTATCCGGCACTGCTCAAACGACAAATGTACAACCGCCTGTTGCCGAACCTAGCGATTTGGAAGATAGGGATACCGCTGTTACAGAAGCAAGCTATGAAAAAATTTTAGTTCTCTCTCAACGGAAATATCGTTTGTTTGAACGTTTATTGGACAGATTGGAAACATTCCATAGCGGTCAAGGGTTTATGTTGTTAAACAATGTGCAAATAGGGAATTTGGTACGCACTGACAGCAGCAAAGCAATTAGTTTGATTAATCATAAATCGGTTGATTTTGTTATTGTCAGTGAACAATGTAAGGCTGTTGCAGTAATTCAATGCCAAGATAAGCCTGTACAAGAAAATGTCGCAATTAAGGCGGTTTGCGAAAAAGCCGGGATTGCATATTTTGAAGTAAGTGATGATTATGATGCTCCGGTGATGAATCAAATTTCTAAGATATTGAATTTAAGCGAGCATTTGGAACGAACTGCGGCATAATTCTTGGGAAATGCTAAATAAAGCCGAATGAGTTCTACCGTTCGGTTTTTTGTTTTTCATCTCAATTAGTTTTATACTAACCGCCTTGCAAATTGCTTGGTTTTATATCCATAAAATAACTCGCGCGGGGAGAGAATATGATTAAGGTTTACGGCATTAAAAATTGCGACACGGTGAAGAAAGCATTGAAATGGTTGGCGGATAATAACATTGAATATCAGTTACACGATTATCGTACCGACGGTTTGGACAGCTCATTTTTAGTGAAAGCGGAACGGCAATTCGGTTGGGAAAATTTAGTGAATAAACGCAGTACGACATGGCGTAATCTGGATGAACAAGTGAAAAAAACATTGTCAAAACCGACCGCACTTTCCGTATTAAGCGAACAGCCGACCTTGATTAAACGTCCGATAATTTTACAAGACGGCATTGCTTTGATTGGATTTAACGAGCAGGAATATCGGCAGGCGTTCAAACGCTAAACCGAACGCGATGTTCAAATTCAATTTCCTTTTCAAATAGTAAACAGATAAATCGTCATACAAAATGAAACAAAATATTATTGCATTAGCGCAACAATTAATTCGTCGTCCTTCGATCAGCCCTGACGATCAAGGCTGTCAGGAAATCATAGCGCAACGTTTACAACATTTAGGATTCCGCATTGAATGGATGCCCTTTAACGACACCTTGAACTTATGGGCGACGCACGGTTCGGGAGCGCCTGTGATAGCCTTTGCCGGACACACGGATGTCGTACCGGCGGGGGATGAAAACCTGTGGCAATATCCGCCGTTTTCCGCTCAGGTTGTCGATGATGTACTGTACGGGCGCGGTGCGGCGGATATGAAAGGTCCGCTGGCGGCGCTGATTGTGGCGGCGGAAGAATATGTCAAAGCTTATCCGAATCACGCCGGCACCATAGCTTTCTTAATTACTTCCGACGAAGAAGCCGCCGCCAAGGACGGCACGGTGCGGGTGGTGGAAACGCTGATGGCGCGCGGTGAACGGATTGACTATTGTTTGGTCGGTGAACCTTCAAGTGCGGTCAAATTAGGCGACGTTTTGAAAAACGGTCGTCGCGGTTCCATTACGGCGAATCTGTATATCGAAGGTATTCAAGGCCACGTCGCTTATCCGCATTTGGCGGAAAATCCGGTGCATAACGCCTTGCCGTTTCTCACCGAGTTAACCGCTTATCAATGGGATAAAGGCAACGAGTTTTTCCCGCCGACCAGTCTGCAAATCGCCAATATCCAAGCGGGAACGGGCAGCAACAACGTGATTCCGGGCGAACTTTACGTGCAGTTTAATTTGCGTTATTGCACTGAAGTGAGTGACGAACTGATTAAAAACACCGTAGCGACAATGCTGCGAAAACACGGGTTGAAGCACCGTATCGAATGGAATCTATCCGGCAAACCTTTTCTAACCAAACCGGGCAAATTGGTCAATGCGGTGGTGGACAGCTTACAGCAAGTTGCCCGTATCACGCCGCAACTTGAGACCGGTGGCGGCACATCAGACGGACGTTTTATCGCCTTAATGGACGCGGAAGTGGTGGAGTTAGGGCCGTTAAACGCGACTATCCATAAAGTGAACGAATGCGTCAGTTGTGAAGATTTAGCCGTCTTGGGCGAAGTTTATCGTCAAATTCTGCTCAATTTATCGGATAAAGAACCGTGATGCCCAATATCTTATTCACTCCCGCCATGCTGACCGGCAAGACTCGCGTTCACCTTGAACCGCTTGCTTGCCCATTGTCTGCGAATCATTTCTTACACAAGGATGCGCTTAAGGCTTTTCAGGCGTTACAAAAAAGTGCGGTTAAAAACGGCTTTAATTTACAGCCGGCAAGCAGCTTTCGTGATTTCCAACGCCAACAGCTGATTTGGAACAGCAAATTTAACGGAGAACGCAAAGTTCACGATGATCAGGGAGCGACTTTGGATCTCAGCGTACTTTCCGACTGGCGGAAAGCGCAAGCGATTTTACGTTGGTCGGCACTGCCCGGCGCCAGTCGTCATCATTGGGGAACGGAAATTGATGTATTTGATCCCGATTTATTACCGACGGAACAAAGGCTGCAACTTGAGCCTTGGGAATATGAACGAGGCGGCTATTTTTACGAACTTAGCCAATGGTTACGGCAAAACTTAAGCCGTTTTGATTTTACTTTACCGTTTGTAAATAACTTGTCCGATAAAGAAATCGGACGCGAACCTTGGCATATCAGCTATTTACCGGTGGCGGAGCAGGCGGCTAAACAATTTACGCCCGAACTGTTATTAGCCGCTTGGGAAAACGAGGAGATCGCCGGGAAAGCCGTTCTCATTCGCCATTTTGCGGACATTTTCAACCGATTTTGGCTTTAAGCAAAACATGTTAAAAAGCGACCGCACTTTGATTAACGGATCAAAGTGCGGTCGATTATTGAGGCGTTTTATTCACAAACTTCTTCGGTTTGCATCGGCTTGGTGGCATCGCTGATTAGTTTATTCAGCTCTTTTTCGCTGCTCACCACGGAATTAAACACTTGCCCGCCGCTGGATTCAGCCAGACATAAGGTATTTTTGTCTTCCCAAATGGAATTGACCAATACGACATTTACTTTAAGTTTAGGACGTGATTCAAGTTCCTTTTTAAGTAAATTACAGGCTTTCCGATTTGTGCAGTCGCCGTTGCCGTCGGTAATAAATACAATCAACGCATCACGTTCTTTACCGTCAACCATATTTAATGCGCGTTGCAATCCTTCATACATCGGGATGCCGGGCACTCTGTGTCTTCTGATTTTTAAACTGCGGATTTGTGTTTTTAACGCATCCCGTTGCGCAGCGGCAAATATGCCGTAGGATTTTGCCGAATTTCTGTCCTTTTCGGTTAAACAGCTTTTTAATTCGACCAAGCCGATATCAATATTCGGATCGATAAACTGTACCAAATCGTTAGTTGCCGTTTTCATCGCTTCGGATCGGTTCGGTTTGCGGAACATATAGTTAATATCTTTATCCGTGACTTTACCTTTGCCCCAGCGCTCGTCAAACGCCGCTAACTTTTCAGGCGGTTCTTTAATGGTATATTGCATACCCGCCGCATTATTTAAAATCAGCACCATTTGCGGCGCTTCGCCCGGAATAATATTTTGTTTGCATACCTTTTGCGGGGTGACTTCTTCCTTAACTTCCGTTACGGGCGTTTCTTTCACCTGTTCTTCTTTTAGCGGTTCTTCTTTCGGCGGGGTTTCTTTTATCGGTTCGGGTTTAGGCTCTTCTTTTTTGACCGGTTCAACCTTCTGCTCGGTTTTCGGCGGTTCGGGTTTGACTTCCGGCGTACGCAGGCAGAACCACCAATAAGCAAGCAAGGCAAGCAATAACAACAATAACGGCAATAACCACCAATACCAAGGACGGGACGTTGCCGTAACGGGCGGAGGAGGGATGACGGGCGGTTCGGGTTCTTTTCCCATACCCCAGCCGATAATAATCGGCGAATGATTGACCAAATAAATTTGTTTGGTGTTGTGGGTCGTCGCTTTAACCAAACGTTGCAGTAAATCCGCATCCTTTGCGTCGATAGCTTGTTTGGCTTGTAATTCGGCAACCAAATCGGTTACGGAAAGCAGACGTTCATCAATAACGCGATTGATTTGTTTGACCTGTTCTTGATTGGCAGCGTCTTCAACCAACGGAACGGGTTGTCCTTCCACATCCGTCCACCACTCTACATAACCGTCTTTTTCAATCGGTCGGGCAAACAAAGCTGCCGTACTGGGCGGCAAATGTCTGAGCAAAATCGTTCTCAGTCGGTCATATTGTGAAAATAACGCGACGGCTTCGGTATGACTGTCTTGTTGCGTTAATCGGGCTAGACGCTGCATATTTTCTCCGCATTAATTAAATTTAATCTTCCAACATAAGTTCTTTTAAGTACTGAAAAATTTCACGATAGGCTTTCGGCGCTTTGTTTTGTTCTTTTTCTTTTTGTGCTGCACGGATCAAATTGCGTAGATGTTGGCGATCCGCTTGAGGATGCGTGTTGAACAGATTTTCCAATGCAATGTCGCCGTCAGCGATTAATTCATCACGCAACAGTTCCAGTTTATGCAGCATCGCTTGTTGTTGATTATGTTTGTTTTCCAGTTTATCCAACGCTTCTTGAATCGGCTCCGCATCAAGGTTACGCAGTAATTTGCCGATATATTGCAGTTGACGGCGTTTGGCTTCTTTTTGTGAGCGTTGGGCAAGTTCGATTGCTTCAAGCAGGGTTTCATCCAACGGTATTTTTTCCAGATTGGTTTTGGTCAGTTCCACCAATCTAGCGCCGAGTTTTTTAAGGGCTTCCGCATCACGTTTGATTTCGCTTTTGCTGACCCAGATAATTTCTTCCCGTTCTTCGTCTTCCCAATCCAATTCCGTTTTTTTTCCGCGTTTTTTCATCTGTTTTCCTTATAAATGCAATGATTTTGCGCCATTCTAGCAAATAAGATAAAATGCGACAAATTTAGCAAAGACAGGATAAATTATGAAAACAGCACAAAATCAGACCGCACTTTTACGCCGACAAGAACAAGAATTGCGCGATGCGGTCGGCTATGCCGTTGAAATTGCGCAAAAAGCGGGTGCCGGTGCGGAAGTGTCGGTCACCAAAGTCAGCGGATTATCGGTGTCCGCCCGTTTGCAGGAAGTGGAAAATGTGGAATTCAATAACGACGGCGCCTTGGGGATTTCCGTTTATTTGGGGCAGCAGAAAGGCAATGCCTCCACGTCGGATTTAAGCCGTCCTGCGATTAAAAATGCGGTGGAGGCGGCGTTGGCGATTGCCAAATATACCTCGCCCGATGAGTGCGCTGGGTTGGCGGACAGAGAATTGATGGCGTTTGACGCGCCTGAATTGGAGTTATATTATCCGGCGGAAATTGATGTGGACGGCGCGGTGGAATTGGCGTTACAGGCGGAACAAAGCGCACTGGGTTATGATCAACGCATCGTCAACAGCGAAGGAGCCTCTTTTTATGCGCGCACCGGTGTGCGGGTGTACGGTAACAGTTACGGTATGCTGCAAAGTTATTTATCCAGTCGCTATTCTTTGTCCTGCTCGGTAATTGGCGGTACGGAAGATCAACTTGAACAGAATTATGAATATACCATTTCAAGAAATATCAATGAGTTGGAAAGTCCCGTTTGGGTGGGGGAAAATGCGGCGCGCAAGACGATTGCCCGTTTGCAACCGCAAAAACTGACTACCCGACAAGCTCCGGTGGTTTTTCTTAACGATACGGCAACGGGGTTGATCGGGCATTTGGCGGCGGCAATCAGCGGTGGCAGCTTATACCGCAAATCCAGCTTTTTACTCGATCAGTTGGGTAAACAAGTGCTGCCCGATTGGTTCCGTATCAGTGAGGATCCCCATTTAATCGGTAAGTTGGCTTCTACGCCCTTTGACAGCGAAGGAGTAAAAACCTGCGCGCGCGATATTATCGAACAAGGCGTATTACAAACCTATTTATTGACCAGCTATAGCGGCAAAAAATTGGGCATGCAAAGTACGGGACACGCCGGCGGCATTCACAACTGGTTGGTTGAAGCGAATTTAAACGGCGGATTGGAAGCCTTATTGCGCCAAATGGGGAACGGTTTGTTAGTGACGGATTTATTGGGGCACGGCGTGAATATGGTGACCGGCGACTATTCGCGCGGTGCGGCAGGTTTTTGGGTGGAAAACGGAGAAATTCAATATCCGGTGGCGGAAATTACCATTGCCGGTCAACTGAATGAAATGTTGCGCAATATTGTGGCGGTTTCCGACGATATTGAACGGCGTTCCAACATTCAAACCGGTTCTGTTTTAGTGGAAAATATGAAAATTTCAGGCAATTAAGAATTATTTTCAAATTGAGAATAATTCTTATTGACAGGGTTTTATAATTTCATTAATATACGTCCATCTGTTAGGAAACAAGATTAGAACAATTTTGGTAGAGGTTGTTTTAATGGGCATAGAGACTCCGAACAGGTAGAGTAGAAAGTAAATTCGTTAGGGTATAGAAAAGAGTGATATTGCAGAATATCACTCTTTTTTTATGCTATGATAAGCGAAATTTTACGGAGGATTATTTTATGAAAAAACATCATGTTGAAGTATTAATTTCAGAACAGGACGTGCGTGCCAAAATCCGTCAATTAGGCGCGGAAATTTCGCAGTTCTATCAACAAAAACATATTGATAAATTAATTATTGTCGGTTTGTTGCGCGGCTCTTTTATGTTTATGGCGGATTTGGTACGCGAAATTAAATTGCCGGTGGAAATCGAATTTATGACCACTTCCAGTTATGGTAGCGGCATGACGACTAACCATGATGTTAAAATCAGCAAAGATTTGGATGGCGATATTAAAGGCGAACACGTTTTGATTGTGGAAGATATTATCGATACCGGCTACACCTTGGAAAAAGTACGTGAGATCTTAAAATTGCGCGATCCCGCCTCATTGATGATTTGTACTTTATTGGATAAACCTTCCCGCCGCGAAGTGGAAGTGCCTGTGGATTGGATCGGTTTCAGTATTCCGGATGAATTTGTCGTCGGCTACGGCATTGACTATGCACAGCGCCACCGCAATTTAGGCTATATCGGCAAAGTGGTATTGGAAGAATAATTTGCGATATAAGTGCGGTCAAAAAACACGTTATTTTTCGACCGCACTTTTGTGTGACGGGGCGCGGTTATTTCATCAGACGATACAACCTTGCAACGTTTTGCGCCGTTGAGATCAGGTTTTCACGACCGTTTTTCAGCGTATCTTCCAAACTGCCTAACTGACGCAGTATCGGGAACACCGCATCAATACCCTGTTCATATACTACTTCGTAATCTTCTCGTAGGCAACCGACAATGGCAATCACCGGTTTGTCGAACCGTTTTGCAGTTTTCGCTACGCCAATCGGCGTTTTGCCGTGTGCGCTTTGCGAATCCATTCTGCCCTCGCCGGTAATCACCAAATCTGCGTCTTTCAGTTGTTCGGCAAGACGAACGGTTTCCACCACAATTTGTACGCCGGCTTTTAATTGCGTATTCGGTAGAATCATTAATCCGCCTCCCATACCGCCTGCCGCTCCGGCACCCGCGTGATCACGGATATTCATGGCGAGATCACGCTCGACGATTTGTGAGAAATGATACAACGCCTGATCAAGCTGACGAACCATTTCGGGCGTTGCCCCTTTTTGCGGACCGAATATCGCCGATGCGCCTTTTTCACCGCACAACGGATTATCCACATCACAAGCCACTTGAAAGCGGGTTTGCAGCAAACGCGAATCTAACAAACTTAAATCTACGCGGTGTAAATGAGCAAGATTTTCGCCGCCGAAGCCGAGTTGGACGCCGTTTTGATCGAGTAATTGCACGCCGAGCGCCTGCAGCATTCCTGCTCCGCCGTCATTGGTCGCACTACCGCCGATACCGAGAATAACGTTTTTTACGCCTAAATCCAACGCCGCTTTAATCAATTCGCCGGTACCGAAACTGGTGGTTTTCAACGGATTGCGTCGCTCGGGCGGAACTAAATGCAAACCCGATGCCGCCGCCATTTCAATCACGGCGGTTTGCCCGTCTCCCGACACGGCGAAACAAGCTTTGGTTTTATTGCCGAGCGGCGCGGTTACTTCCGCTTCCACCAATCTGCCCCGCAACGCATCCGCCAATGACTGAACCGTGCCTTCACCGCCGTCCGCCATCGGCACTTTGACATAATCCGCCTGCGGAAAGATTTTGCGAAATCCTGTCTCAATCGCTTCGGCGACTTCAAGGGCGGTTAAACTTTCTTTAAAAGAATCCGGTGCAATAACGATTTTCATGCAATGTCCTTACTAAAGTAAAATTAAGGAAAGTACATACACGGTTAAAATACCGACAATACCCATAATAAAGGTTAACGTAGTTTGAGTGCGATAACCTTGTTGCGGCGTCAGTTTAGTGAAGTTAGTCACCACCCAATAATAGCTGTCATTGGCGTGTGAAACGCACATTGAACCGGCGGCAATTGCCATAACGGTTAAGGCGGCGGCTATTTCGGTCGTTAAACCCAAGGCGTTCATTAACGAGTCACCGGCATTGAACATCCCCATAATTGATGCCGTCGTAATAATCGCTACGGTCGAGCTGCCTTGCGCCGTTTTTAATACGGCGGAAATCAGGAACGGGAAGAAAATGCCTGCCGCACTGATAATATGGGCGTTTTGTTTGATGTATTCGACAAAACCCGCTTCAGTGATCACTTTGCCTAATACGCCGCCCGCAGCGGTAATAAAGAGAATCGGACCGACCAGTTTCAACGTTTCATTGGTTAAACCGTCAAATTCAGCGATTCTTCCGCTATCGATCAGCAGAATGACCGAGAAAATAACCCCGATTGCCAATGCAATAATCGGATTACCCAAGAAATTCATTAAGGTGCCGAAACTGCCTTCCACTCCCATAATTTTGGTAATCGAACCCAGCGCCATAAAGAGAATCGGCATAAAAATCGGTGCCAAGCTTAAGAAACCGCTTGGTAATTTGCCGTATTGTTTGATGAGTTCGTCATAACTTTGCGCAATGACCGCATCCGCCTCTGCATCGGAGACGGTCATGCTTTTACTGATGTGTTTGGCAAAGAAATAACTTGCGATTAAAACCGGTATGGAAACAACCGCCCCCATGCCGATAACAAGCAACAAATTATGGCTTAACCCGACTGCTCCCGCGGCAGCTATCGGACCCGGTGTCGGCGGAATAAACACATGGGAAGTATATAAGCCCGCACTTAAGGCAACCGCCATGCCGACCGGATTGGCGGCAATTTTTTTGCGTAAAGCTTCACGGATAGGGTTAAGTACGACGAAACCGCTGTCGCAGAAAACAGGAATGCCGACAACCCAGCCCATAATCAGCATCGCCAATTCGGGTCTTTTTTGACCGACAACGCGTACAACCATATCCGCCAGTTTTAACGCCGCCCCTGTTTTTTCCAATACCGTACCGATAATCGCACCAAAGATAATGACGATACCGATACTTTTAAAAGTACCGCTGAAACCCTCACCGATAATAGCGGGGATTTTGGCTAAATTAATTCCCGCCGCCAATGCTAATGCCAAAGAAATGGACATTAACGCCAAGAAAGGATGCACTTTAAGTTTCGCAATCATCCAAATCATAATAACAATCGCGATAATAAAGCTGATGATTAATGCAATACCACTCATAAAAAGCTCCTTATTTGATTGAAACACTTACTTGTGAACAACTTTTTCATTTGTCGCAGTCGGGCAGCAAATCGAGAAAGTGCGGTCGCTTTTCGTTGTGTTTGCAAAACGTCGGGAAAGTTGACCGCACTTTAGAGGGCTTCAGCGATTAATAATTTTTAGATTCTGCTTTATCCACGACAACAGGATCAACGTAATACACTTCCGGAATGTCCTGTTTATTGATTTTTTTCAACGCATATTCGATAGCAACCGCCACTTGTTTTTTCGGGAGCTGGTCGATAGTGTTTTGCATTTTGCCCTGTTTAACGTATTCGATAGCAAGCGGAATACCGTCGTAACCGGATACTAATACTTTACCTGCAAGACCGGCATTTTCCACGGCGGTCACCGCACCGATCGCCATATTGTCATTGGCGGCGAAGATCGCTTTGATATTCGGATTGGCGGTAAGAATGTTGGTGGTGACGTTCAGCGCCTGCTCGGTTTCCCAGTTGGCGGTTTGTGAGGCAACGATTTTAATATCGGGATATTCGGCAAAGGCTTTCAATGCGCCGCCTTTGCGTTGCTCGCCGTTATCCACGCCCGGAATACCTTCTAAAATCGCCACGTTGCCTTTACCGCCGATGGCTTCCGCCAGATTTTTGGCTTCCAGATAACCGCCGTTGAAGTTGTCAACGCCCACATAGTTAAATTTCAAACCGGCTTTTTTAGCCGCTTCGGCATCAAGACGCACGTCTAAGTCGATAATCGGAATACCGGCTTTTTCCGCTTTTTGGAAAGCGGGAATAAATGCGATGGAATCATTCGGGGTGACGATGATGGCATCGACTTTTTTCGCGATCATATTTTCCACCAAGCCGACCAACTGTTCGGTAGAATCTTCTTTTTCCGCCACTTGTACAATTAAATCGACATTTTGTTGTTTCGCCGCTTCTTCCGCCCCTTGTTGCATGGAAATGAAATATTCGTTGCTTAAAGTTTTCATTAACAATGCGATTTGCGGTTTGTCAGCGGCAACGGCCAAGGTCGGCAGAGCGGCTAACAATGCGCTGATTTTGAAAACGTTTTTCAATAATTTTGATGTCATAGCAATCTCTCCTGAAGTGGGTTTGATGAAGGCTGTTTAACTTTCCTAAGCGTTTCTTACTGAAACATTTTTAGTTTACTGTGATTTAATGTTAAAAACTGTGATCTTTATCGCATTTTAAGGATAAAAAATATTCTATCCTATGATTACGGTCTGATTCGGTTTAACAGGAGTGAAAAATGAACGAAAACCCGATTTTGTCATTAAGGAAAATCAGCAAAAGCTTTTTCGGCGTCACCGTATTGGAAAAGATTGATTTGGATGTGCGTAGCGGGGAAGTGCTTTGTTTGGTCGGTGAGAACGGCGCGGGTAAATCGACGTTGTGTAAAATTATTGCCGGTATTTATGATGCGGACAGCGGTGAGATGTTTTATCAGGGGCGTAAATACGCGCCGCAATCAGTGAAACAGGCGCAGGAAAACGGTATCGGTTTTATTCATCAGGAATTAATGTTGGTACCGCAACTGACCGTGTTGGAAAATATTTTTCTCGGTGCGGAGAAAGCCTCCGGCTGCGGAAAAATGAATTGGTCGCTGATGCGGGAAAAAACACAGCGTATTATTGATGAATTGGAATTGGATATTAAACCTGATGATTTGATTGCCGATTTATCTATTGCGCAGCAGCAGATGGTGGAAATTGCCAAGGCAGTGTTCAGCGAATATCAAATTATTATTTTTGACGAACCGACTTCTTCCATTTCGCGTAAAAATACCGAAGTGCTGTTTAAAATCATTCATCAACTGAAAGAAAAAGATGTGGCGATGATCTACATTTCCCATCGTTTGGAAGAATTCAAATATATTGCCGATCGTGTCACCGTGCTGCGTGACGGATGTGTCACCGGCACTATGCGTTATCAGGATACTTCGCCGCAGGAAATTGTGCGTTTGATGGTGGGGCGTGAAATAGATTTCAGCCGCTATCAGCGCGATAGGGTTTTTAATGAAGAAAAATTAAGGGTGGAAAACCTGTGCAGCAAACATATTAAACCGATTTCCTTTGCCGTCAATAAAGGTGAAATACTCGGTTTTGCCGGTTTGGTCGGTGCGGGCAGAACGGAAGTGTTGAGAGCGATTTACGGTGCGGACGAGTCGGTCGGAAAGATTTATATCGATCGGCAAGAAGTGAAAATTCACTCACCGGAGGAGGCGGTAAAACACAAAATCGGTTTTATCACCGAGGATCGTAAATCTCAAGGTTTGGTGTTGGGCATGAGTATTCGGGAAAATATCACGTTACCGATTTTACAACGTTTTTGGCGTAAGTTTTATGTGGATAAACAACGGGAACAACAGGTAGCGGAGGAAAACCGCACTAAATTACATATTGTTTCTAATGACGTGGAACAACAAACCAAAACCTTGTCGGGCGGGAATCAACAGAAAGTGATCATCGCCCGTTGGCTGGAGAGCGGAGTAAACATCCTGTTTTTTGATGAGCCGACCCGTGGCATTGATGTGGGCGCCAAATCGGAAATTTATGATCTAATGCGTCAGTTTACGGAAAACGGCGGAACCATTGTGATGGTTTCTTCCGACCTGCCGGAGCTTATCACGATTTCCGACAGAGTGATTGTGATGCGTAACGGCGAAAAAGTAAAAGAAGTGACAAATCGTGCAGAAATTACGGAAGAAAATTTGATGCACTTAATGATTGGTATTCAATAATAAGGATAATGTTATGTTTTCATTCAAAAAGATCGTTTCAAAACTGGGCATCGGATTGGTTCTGTTTTTTATGATTGTGGGAATGTCGCTGACCACCGAAGTCTTTTTATCCACCAATAACATTCTGAATATCTTATTGCAGGTGTCGGTGATTTGCGTCATTTCCGTAGGAATGACTTATGTGATCTTAACCGGCGGCATTGATTTGTCCGTCGGTTCCATTGTCGCGTTAAGTGCGGTCTGCTTAGGATTATTTACGCATAAAGGCATGGCGATATTAGGGGAAAACCCGTCGGATCTCTCCGTTTTAGCAGTGGTGCTGTTATCGGTTGTCGGCGCTGTTTTAGTAGGCGCTTTGTGCGGTTATGTAAACGGCGTAATTATCGTGTACGGCAAAGTGACTGCGTTTATCACCACACTGGGAATGATGGGGATTGCGCGCGGTTTGGCATTAACCTTATCCAACGGAAAGACCATTTATAATTTTCCGGAACCTTTACGTTTTTTTGGCAACGGTCGCTTAACGATTACGGAAGATTTCGGCATCCCGATTCCGGTGATTATCGCGTTAATTGTCGTGCTGGTCAGTTTTTATGTATTGACGCAAACCGTATTCGGTCGTCAAGTTTAT
>JBHBXR010000005.1:0-8262 GCA_041795785.1 Mesocricetibacter sp. | reverse complement strand
AGGAGTATGTGCTAACCATGCGCTTAGACGGCGCTTCCAACCGGACGTTACTAAAAGAAGCGATTCTGCCGAATATCAGCGTACACTACATTCGAGAAATCAGTAAAGCTTTTACCATTGCTTTGCTGGATATCAGCGCATTGAGTTTTATTTCTTTAGGCGCGCAACGCCCGATGCCCGAATGGGGCGCCATGATCCGCGACAGCTTGGAATTAATCTACTTAGCGCCTTGGGCGGTCATTCTGCCCGGGCTTGCCATTGTGGTCAGCATTCTCGTTACCATCGTCCTCGGCAACGGTTTGTGCAAAGCCATTGAAAAATATTATGAATAGGAACGATTATGGCGTTATTGGATATTCGTAATCTTTGCATCGACATCCAAACCCCGACGGGTAAAGTCAGGGTGGTGGATAACGTCAATTTGACGCTGAACGAAGGTGAAATCTGTGGCTTAGTCGGTGAGTCGGGCTCGGGTAAAAGTTTAATCGCTAAAGTAATCTGTAATGCGTTCAAAGATAATTGGATTATCAGCGCCGATCGTTTTCGTTTTAATGATATCGAGCTGCTTAAACTCAGCCCGAACAAACGTCGTAAACTGGTGGGAAAAGAAATTGCAATGATTTTCCAAGCACCGCTGACTTGTTTGGATCCTAGTAGGAAAATAGGTCAACAAATTACCCAAAACATTCCCTCTTGGACATTTAAAGGGCGTTGGTGGCAATGGTTCGGTTGGAAAAAAAGACGAGCCGTAGAATTGTTGCACCGTGGCGGCATTAAAGATCATCAGGATATTATGGACTGCTATCCGCACGAAATCACCGAAGGCGAAGCACAAAAAATAATGATCGCCATCGCCGTCGGTAATCAACCCCGTTTATTGATTGCCGATGAACCGACTTATTCCTTGGAAGCTACCACGCAACAGCAGATTTTCCGTTTATTATCGGGTATGAACCAAAATAACGGCACAACGATCTTATGGACAGGTAACGATATTTCCGCTATCAGCGAATGGTGTCATCGCTTTATCGTATTATACTGCGGACAAAACGCCGAATCCGGTCCTAAAGAGAGCATTTTGGAAGCGCCGCACCATCCTTACACTGCCGCACTGCTCCACTCTATTCCGGATTTCAGTCAGCCGCTACCGCTGAAAAGCAGGCTTAATACCCTAAAAGGCACCATTCCGTTATTGGAGCAAATGCCTATCGGTTGCCGTTTAGGTCCCCGCTGTCCGTTCGCCCAGAAAAAATGCGTAGTTAAACCGCCGTTACGCCGTATTAAACAGCATGAATTTGCTTGTCATTATCCGTTAAACCTGCGTGAAAATTACCAGCGTAAAGAAAAAGACAGCGGCAGCTCGCTTACGCTAAAAACCAAAAATAAAATGGAATAAAGGCTTTCGTTATGACTCCCTTATTGCAAGTAGAAGATTTATCCAAAACCTTTAAAGACGACGCCGGCTTATTCCGTAGCAACGAATTCAAAGCCGTGCATAATGTCAGCTTTATGCTGGAACGTAAAAAAACTTTAGCCGTTATCGGCAGTAATGGTTCGGGCAAATCCACGTTGGCAAAAATGATTGTCGGTATCACCAAACCGACTTCCGGCAAAATCATCTTTAACGGTATGCCTTTGGAATTCGGCGATTATCCATACCGTGCCAAACACATCCGTATGATTTTTCAGGATCCCAATACTTCGTTCAATCCGCGCCTGAATATCGGACAAATCTTAGATGCGCCCTTACGCCTGCTAACGGATTTAAACGAGTTGCAACGTAATGAAAAAATCTTTAACACGTTGCGTTTGGTCGGTCTTTACCCCGATCACGCCAACGTCAGAATCCACACTATTTCCGCCAGTCAAAAACAACGTGTCGCACTGGCTCGAACCTTGATTTTAGAACCCGACATCATTATTTCCGACGACGCGCTCAGTTCTCTTGACGCCTCGGTAAAAACCCAGCTCACTAACCTAATGCTGGAAGTGCAGGAACGTTTGGGCATTGCTTATATTTATGTCGGACAGCATCTCGGCTTAATCAAACACGTCGCCGATGAAATATTGGTGATGGATAACGGACAAATGATTGAATACGGTGCCACCCGCAAATTACTCAGCCACCCGAAAAGCGAAATCACCAAACGCTTTGTAGAAAGCCATTTTGGCAGAGAACTGGACGACAGCGCATGGGAATGGGTAAAAGAAGAATAGAAAAAAGTGCGGTTAAAACCGACCGCACTTTTTCATAATCAAAATAATATGTTAGAAACGATAACCTAAATTTAATGCAACATTATCGCCTTTTAACTTAATTTCGTCTTTGCCCCTTAAATGCATACGGGAATATTCCATACCCATTTCTAAGTTATCAGAGATTGAAAATTTCAAACCGCCGCCAATACCGACACCATAAGCCGTACCGCTTGAGATACTTCTTTCATCTGTATTGAAATAAGTTATATCATAGCTGACTTTTGCATAAGGCATCAGAACGTTTGCAATCCGATACCCTTGCATATAAGAAAGGCTGGATGAAAATTCTTCTTTAAATCTTTCACCGTATCCTTCTAAAGAGGCATTTCCGAAACCTAATCGCTCCTGAATATTTCCGACAAAATCACTGTCACCAAATGAAAAACCAAAACTGCCTATGACATTTAATCCGGTTCCTCTTGATACATTGGTCACTTTCATATCCCGACCATCTACTTTCAGTTTATTAAAGCGAACAGAATTCACCTCGCCTCCCACAAACCATCCTTCAAACTTCTCACTGCTGAAATCATAAGGATCGTTGTTTGCTAACGCATTGAAACTCAACATCATCGGTAAACTTAACGCAACTGCTAATACTGTCTTTTTCATAATAAATTTCCTTGTGGTTATAACTAATCTCGCTGTGTCGCTATTGTATGAGAACTAATATAAAACTACGTCAGACAAAGCAAAGATTTGAAAAAGTACTGTAAAGAAAAGTGCATTCCTGTAAATTTTCGTTACTTATATTTCTTATTGGGAAATAGGCTCTTTTTTGTTAAAATTTCCCGCAATTTTTTATCCTATTATTCTAATAACAAGCTATGAACAATAATTATTCCGCAGAAGCGATAACCGTATTAAAAGATCTTGAGCCCGTGCAGTTGCGCCCGGGGATGTACACCGACACCACCCGACCGAACCATTTGGCACAGGAAGTCATTGATAACAGCGTGGACGAAGCCTTAGCCGGTTTTGCCACGAAAATTGAAGTTATTTTGCATCAGGATCAATCTTTGGAAGTTATTGACAACGGGCGAGGAATGCCGGTGGATATTCACCCGACGGAAAAAATGTCCGGTGTGGAACTGATTTTAACCAAACTGCACGCCGGCGGTAAGTTTTCCAATAAAAACTATACTTTCTCCGGCGGTTTGCACGGTGTGGGAATTTCCGTGGTCAATGCGTTGTCCGAACGGGTGGACGTGACAGTTAAACGCGACGGTCAAATCTATAAAATCGCTTTTTCCAACGGTGTGAAAACAGAAGAACTGGAAGTGGTCGGCACTTGCGGCAGACGCGCCACCGGCACCACCGTGCATTTCAAACCGAATCTGAAATATTTCGACAGCGACAAATTCTCCGCCAGCCGTTTACGCCACTTATTACGCGCCAAAGCCGTGCTGTGTTCGGGATTGGAAATTAAATTTATCGACCGCGTGAACGAAACGGAAGAAAGTTGGTGTTATCAAGACGGCTTATCCGATTATCTGACCGAAGCTGTCGAAGGTTTCACCACCTTGCCCGACACGCCTTTCGTCGGCGATTTTGCCGGCGATACCGAAGCAGTCAGCTGGGCGTTATTATGGCTGCCAGAGGGCGGGGAATTACTCGGCGAAAGCTATGTGAATTTGATTCCCACCGTTCAGGGTGGTACGCACGTCAACGGCTTACGTCAAGGTTTATTGGACGCAATGCGCGAATTCTGCGAGTTCCGCAATCTGTTGCCGCGCGGCGTGAAACTCACTGCCGACGATATTTGGGAACGCTGCGCTTATGTACTTTCCCTCAAAATGCAGGATCCGCAATTTGCCGGTCAAACCAAAGAACGCTTGTCTTCCCGTCAAAGTGCGGTGTTTATCAGCGGCGTTTTGAAAGACGCTTTCAGCTTATGGCTCAATCAACACGTCCAGCTGGCGGAACAACTTGCCGAAATGGCGATCAATTCCGCCCAGCGTCGTTTACGCGCAGCAAAAAAAGTGGTACGCAAAAAATTAGTCAGCGGTCCCGCCTTGCCGGGCAAACTGGCGGATTGCACGCAACAGGATTTAGATAAAACCGAGTTATTTTTAGTGGAAGGCGATTCCGCAGGCGGTTCGGCAAAACAAGCGCGCGATCGGGAATATCAGGCGATTTTGCCGCTGCGCGGTAAGATATTGAACACTTGGGAAGTATCCTCCGAGCAGGTGTTGGGATCGGAAGAAGTACATAATATCGCCGTGGCGTTGGGCATTGATCCCGATAGCGACGATTTGTCTCAATTGCGTTACGGCAAAGTTTGTATTCTCGCCGATGCGGATTCCGACGGCTTGCATATCGCCACCTTGCTCTGCGCTCTGTTCTTACGCCATTTCCCGAAACTGGTGCAACAAGGCCACGTTTATGTGGCAATGCCGCCGTTATACCGTATCGACTTGGGCAAAGAAGTGTTCTATGCCTTGGACGAAAGCGAAAAAGAAGGCATTTTGGATCGCCTGAAAGGTAAAAAGGGCAAGCCGAATGTGCAACGCTTCAAAGGTTTGGGCGAAATGAACCCGATGCAACTGCGCGAAACCACAATGGATCCGAACACCCGTCGTTTAGTGCAGCTGACTTACGAATTAGGCGAGGACAACGGCTCGCAAACCCTTGAATTGATGGATATGCTACTGGCGAAAAAACGGGCGGAAGACCGCAAAAACTGGTTGCAAGCGAAAGGCGATCACGCCGATCTCAGCGTATAAAAGTGCGGTCGGTTTTTAACGAGTTTTAATTAATCAAAGAATCAATAATGGAAAACCAAATCAACTACGAAGGCATTGAGCAAATGCCCATCCGCACTTTCACTGAAAGTGCTTATCTTAATTATTCGATGTATGTGATTATGGATCGTGCCTTGCCTTTTATCGGCGACGGACTGAAACCCGTGCAGCGGCGCATTATTTATGCCATGTCGGAATTGGGCTTAAATGCAACGGCGAAATATAAAAAATCGGCGCGTACCGTAGGGGATGTGTTGGGTAAATTCCATCCGCACGGCGACATCGCTTGTTACGAAGCCATGGTGCTGATGGCGCAGCCTTTTTCCTATCGCTATCCGTTAGTGGACGGACAAGGCAACTGGGGCGCACCCGATGATCCGAAATCTTTCGCCGCCATGCGTTATACGGAATCCCGTTTGTCCAAAATCGCTGAAATTTTACTCGGCGAATTGGGACAAGGAACAGTGGATTACCAGCCGAATTTCGACGGCACTTTGGAAGAACCGCAATATCTGCCGGCGCGTCTGCCGCATATTTTACTCAACGGCACAACCGGAATCGCCGTCGGTATGGCGACGGATATTCCGCCGCATAACCTGAATGAAATCGCCGAGGCCGCCGTGATGCTGTTGGATAATCCGCAAGCAGGCTTAGACGATTTACTGACTGTGGTGCAAGGCCCTGATTTCCCGACGGAAGCGGAAATTATTTCGCCGAAAGCGGAAATCCGTAAAATCTACGAAAGCGGACGCGGTTCGATTAAAATGCGTGCGGTATGGAAAAAAGAGGACGGTGAAATCATTATTACCGCACTGCCGCACCAAGCTTCGCCGTCAAAAATTATCGCTCAAATCGCCGAGCAAATGAGTGCGAAAAAACTGCCGATGGTGGAAGATATCCGTGACGAAGCGGATCACGAAAATCCGGTGCGGATTGTGCTGGTACCGCGTTCCAACCGTGTGGATTCGGATGCGTTAATGGCGCACTTGTTCGCCACGACGGATTTGGAGAAAAGTTATCGCGTTAATATGAATATGATCGGTTTGGATAATAAGCCGGCGGTTAAAAACCTGTCGCAAATCCTCACCGAATGGCTGAGTTTCCGCCGCACGACGGTTACCCGACGTTTACAATACCGCTTAGATAAGGTGTTGGCGCGCTTACATATTTTGCAGGGCTTGATGATTGCGTTTTTAAATATTGATGAAGTCATTGAGATTATCCGCAACGAGGACGAACCGAAAAGCGTGTTGATGGCACGTTTTAATCTGAGTGACGAACAAGCGGAAGCCATTTTAAACTTACGTTTGCGTCATTTAGCCAAGTTGGAAGAACACGAGCTGCAAGCGGAACAGGCAAAACTGGAAGAAGAGCGGTTAAGTTTGGAGCAGGTTTTAAGTTCCGAACGCCGTCTGAACAATCTGATTAAAAAAGAAATTCAACAGGATGCCAAAACCTACGCCAGTCCGCGCAATTCGCCGATTGTGGAACGCGCCGAAGCCAAGGCAATTTCCGAAAGCGAAATGACCCCGGCGGAACCGGTGACGGTGATTTTATCGGAAATGGGTTGGGTGCGTTGCGCCAAAGGGCATGATATTGACGTACAAGGCTTGAGCTACAAAGCGGGAGATAAATATCTCGCCCACGCTTACGGTAAAAGCAATCAGGCGGCGGTGTTTATCGACAGCACGGGTCGCAGTTATGCCTTGGATCCGCTGTCCTTACCGTCGGCACGTTCGCAAGGCGAACCGCTGACCGGTAAACTGACTCTGCCGAACGGCGCTTCGGTGGAGAGCGTATTAATTGAAAACGAAGATCAAGCGTTATTAATGGCATCCGATGCGGGCTACGGATTTATCTGTAAATTCGAGGATTTGGTCGCCCGCAATAAAGCGGGTAAAGCCTTAATTTCCTTACCTGAAAATGCCAAAGTATTGCCGCCGATAACGATAAAAAATCCGACCGCACTTTTAGTGGCGCTCACCGCCGCCGGCAGAATGCTCATCTTTCCGGTGCAGGATCTGCCGTCCTTATCCAAAGGAAAAGGCAACAAAATAGTGACCATTCCTGCCGAAACGGCAAAATCACGCACTGATTTATTGGTGAAATTGTTGCTGATCAACGAAAACGCGAGTTTGGTGTTCCATTCGGGCAAACGTAAAATCACCTTAAAACCGGAAGACTTACAAAAATTCCGCGCCGAACGCGGTCGCAAAGGCACACAATTACCACGCGGTTTACACAGCGGCGTAGAGATTGAAGTGGTTGAGCCGGAGGCTTAAAAAAAGTGCGGTTGAAATTCTCATCGTTTTTCAACCGCACTTTTAAACCGCTAAAAATAATATTGTTATTTCGATTTTATCAGTACAAAGATAACCGCTAAATCTTGTTTCGGTAAGAGGTTTTTCTCTTTAACCTGAAACTGCACCACTTTGCCGTCATCCTTTATTTTATTGATTTGGTTTGCGCTGTCCCAACAAAAGGAAACCATCTCGTCTTTATTACGTTCGACGGTTAAAGTGAAATCTTCTATCGGTTTTGCCCAGTTGGCTCCACTGGTCAAAATATAGCCTAACTCTTTATAAGGCAGACCGTATTCGCCCCAATGTTTTACCACCGTTTTTTTAAACGACTTATCAAAACAATAAAATTGACCGAACGTATCAAAATAATGCTCTTTCGGATCCGGTAGGGAAAGGGTGCCGCCGACCAAAGGTTGATATTGATGTTTCACTTCGGTCAAGCCATTGGCTTTAAAGGTTTGCTGCCAGCTGTAAATAATCTGCGAACCCCAAACAAACGAAGAAGTGTCCTCATTCGGTTTCGGCAGATTAAATTTCGCTAAACGCGGATCCTTACACATGAGGATTTTTTTCTCCACTTCGCCGTTAAACTTGCGCGTCCAAGGATCCTGCATTTCTTCTGCGGAAATGCCGCACGCTTGCAACACTTCGGTGACATCATGAGAAATCAATTCACTCTCTCCGCCGTCCTCCTCACGTTCATTCGTCGTATAAATAAACGCCCGTAAATGAGTTTCGGGTTTGATTTCTTTGCCGTCAGACCATATTTTGAAACTATCTAACAGTGCTTTCGTATCGGCAAAATCGCTGTCTGAGTTAGCAATAACTGCGGGCAACGGAAATAGCACCGTCTCAGTAATCTCTTTATCGGTTAAATTTTTATACTGATAAGCGACTTTGATTTGCCCTTGGCTGATAAACAGATCTTCGCTTTGCATCGCGATTTTATCGTTTTT
>JBHBXR010000004.1:0-4616 GCA_041795785.1 Mesocricetibacter sp. | reverse complement strand
CGGCACGATTTTATATCTGATTATTCCCAAACTGGCGAAAACTGCTGAAAATCAAGCCAATGCCCGTTCGTTGATGACCGGTCGGGTGACCGATGCCTATTCTAACATTACCACAGTGAAGCTGTTTTCTCACGGCGCCCGTGAAGCGGCTTATGCCAAAAGTTCGATGAAAGAGTTTATGGTGACCGTGCACGCCCAAATGCGTTTGGCAACCTCATTGGATACCTTAACTTACGCTTCCAATGTGATGTTGACACTAAGCACGGCAATTATCGGTATTGCGTTATGGCAGCGCGGTGAAGTGGGTGTTGGCGCCATCGCTACCGCAACGGCAATGGCATTGCGAGTGAATGGCTTGTCCCACTGGATTATGTGGGAATCGGCGCGTTTATTTGAAAATATCGGCACGGTAAATGACGGTATGCATACTTTGTCCAAGCCGCACACCATTGTTGATAAAACCGATGCGGTGCCGCTAAAAGTAAAAGAGGGCGAGATCAAATTTAATCATATTGATTTTGCTTATGATCCGAGTAAGCCGTTGTTAACGCATTTTAATCTTACGATTAAGGCAGGTGAAAAAGTAGGTTTAATTGGACGTTCGGGGTCGGGAAAATCCACCATTGTCAATTTATTGTTGCGTTTCTACGAGCCACAGCAAGGTGAAATTACCATTGACGGGCAGAACATTAACGACGTGCAGCAAGAAAGCTTACGCAGTCAAATCGGTTTGGTGACGCAGGACACCTCGTTGCTGCACCGTTCCGTACGCGACAATATTGTTTACGGTCGTCCGAATGCCACGGAAGAAGAAATGATTTATGCCGCACAACGGGCGGAGGCGGCGGATTTTATTCCGAATTTAAGTGATGCGCAGGGGCGGACGGGATACGATGCCCATGTCGGAGAACGCGGCGTGAAATTGTCAGGCGGTCAACGTCAGCGTATTGCCATTGCTCGTGTGATGTTAAAAGATGCGCCGATTTTATTATTGGATGAAGCCACCAGCGCATTGGATTCGGAAGTGGAAGCGGCAATTCAGGAAAGTTTGGATAAAATGATGGAAAATAAAACCGTTATCGCCATCGCCCATCGCTTATCCACCATTGCTGCGATGGATCGTCTGATTGTGTTAGACAAAGGACAGATTATCGAGCAGGGTACGCACGCAGAATTATTAGAAAAGAACGGTTTGTATGCCAAATTATGGGCGCATCAAAGCGGCGGCTTTTTAAATGATAATGTCGAGTAAAACACGACAAGACAGGTTAAAGTGAAAAAGTGCGGTCAGAAAACAGCGAATTTTTCGGCCGCACTTTTATCAAACCCCGCGCCGTAAAACTCCGTCCATCAGGGCGGAGATATAAGGCACAAACGGCGTAGCCGTTTCAAAGCTAACTAATCGGGTGTTTGTTGTTGCTCAATGTATTGGCGAATAATCGAAATCGGTGCACCACCGCAACTGCCAGCAAAATAAGACGGCGACCAAAGCTGATTACCCCAAAGTTTTTTGCGGATATTTGGGTGATTTTTCTTCCTGATCATTCGGCTTGATACGCCTTTTAAACTGTTCACCAGAGTAGAAACTGCCACTTTCGGCGGATATTCGACCAGCAAATGAACATGATCGTCTTCGCCGTCAAATTCGACTAATTTCGCTTCAAAATCATTGCAGATACTTTCAAAAATCAATTTGAGTTCGTCTAAAATCGCTTTCGTAAAAACATCACGGCAGTATTTTGTTACAAAGACTAAATGAACGTGCATATTAAAAACACAATGTCTGCCGTGTCTAATTTCAGTTTCTTTTTTCATAGACCAAGTGTAGAATGTGGTAAAAATTCCATTCTAAACCTTGTCAATGCAACTACGCAAAGCCTTTAAGTTCGAGATAATGCCAAATGGCGAGCAAATCCGCAGAATTAAACGGTTCTGTGGTTGTTCTCGTTTTGTGTTCAATCGGGCGTTGGCTTGGCAAAATGAGCAGTATGAGCAAAACAATACTTTCAAATTCAGCTACACCAAAATCGCTAATCTGCTTCCAGAATGGAAAAAAGAGTTTGTTTGGTTAAAGGATTGCCACTCTCAAGTGCTTCAACAGTCTTTGAAAGACTTAGAAAGTGCGTTTAAAAACTTCTTTCAAAAACGAGCAGATTTCCCGAAATTCAAGAAAAAAGGCTTAAAAGAAAGCTTTCGCTTTCCGCAAGGTTGTAAACTTGAACAACAAAATAACCGCTTGTATCTCCCAAAAATCGGCTGGGTTCGCTATCGCAATAGCCGTGATGTGGTAGGCGAAATCAAAAATGTTACTGTTAGCCAAAAGTGCGGTCGCTTTTTTGTCAGCATTCAAACAGAATTTGAATACGAAATCCCTACTCACAAAGGGGGAGAAATTGGTATTGATATGGGTGTTGCACGTTTTGCGACACTTTCAAACGGTGAGTTTTTTAAACCGTTAAACGCTTTTAAAACCTACAAAGGCAAACTGGCAAAACTTCAACGCCAACTTAAAAACAAGGTTAAATTTAGCCAAAATTGGCAGAAATTAAAGGCAAAAATCGCCAAACTGCATCACAAAATTGCTAACTGTCGCAAAGACTTCTTGCACCAAACTTCAAGCAAAATCAGCAAAAACCACGCAATGATCTACGTTGAAGATTTGCAGGTGTCGAATATGTCCAAATCAGCCAAAGGCACAGCAGAAGAACACGGTAAAAATGTGGCAGCAAAATCAGGCTTAAACCGAGCGATATTAGATCAATCTTGGTTCGAGTTCCGCCGTCAGTTAGACTACAAAACGCAATGGCAAGGCGGTTTTTTAGTGGCTGTTCCACCACAAAACACAAGTCGAATTTGCCCTTGTTGCGGTATGACCTCAAAGGAAAATCGCCAAACGCAAGCCGATTTTGAGTGCGTAGAATGTGGTTACACGGAAAACGCCGATGTAGTCGGTGCGTTAAACGTATTGGCACGTGGGCGAATAATCGTCCAAGTATAATAATATCAGGGCAGGGCGTGTCCGTAGAGCTTGTGAAGTGAACCACATTAGTGGTCAGCAGCAAGAACCCACCGAAAGTAGCCTATTGCTTGCAATGGGAGCTAGTAGGAATCCCCATCCTTTAGGATGGGAAGGATGTCAAATTACAAATCAAACACATCTCCGTCGCGTAGAATATGCGCGTTACCTTTGCGACGTAAAAATCCGCAACGATCGAAATATTCCATTAATTGCACGGTGAGCTTACGTCCGAATTGCAGTCGGTCACGCAGTTCATTGACGGAAACCGCCCCTTGTTCCGTTGCCATCTGTTTAATCAAACGTGCATAAGCGTAAAGGGTTTCGGTCAGAAAGAAACGATCTTTTACGATCGCAGTGAGATAGCCCAGCTTGCCGGCTTTATATAAAAAATTGCGCATCAGTGTTTCATCCAATTCCAATAGATTGGCAAGATCACGCACCCAAAGCGGCTGTCCGTTTTGTTTTTCAAATTCGGTTAAAACCAAATGCCATAAGCCGCGTTCTTCCGTCGAAAATTGAATTTTATGTTCCGGCAGATGGAGCCAACCGCGGGTTTGTTGCAACTGACCTTTTTCCAACAGTTGATCAATAAAATGATAAATCAGCTTTTCCGCTTGATTAATGGCGGCAATCCGATATAAACGCGCTTTGCTGACCCCGAGCTGATCGCTGTGCTGACCGTGATAAGCGGAAAGTGCGGTCAAAATTTTTGTCGTTTGTTGCGTTTGATAATCGGCGTTAAAGCACCAGTTTTGATAACGTACGTTGTTGTTTTGCGTTAGAATATCGTTCAGCTGCGTTTCGGTGAGCTGTTCGGTCCAAGCGATATGTTGCGCAGACACCGCCTGTTCCTGCAAATATAACGCCACTCGTTGCGCCGCAGTATCTGCTTGTTGTAAATTCTGTAAAAAATCCAACCGCACTTGCGTGCGTTTATGCCGTTTCGGCGAATGAATTTCAATCACTTTCGCTCCGCCGACCAGTTGTTTGGCATCACCGCTACGCAGAATCAATTTATCGCCGAAAGCTAAAAACAAAGGTTCGTCCAAAATGACTTCCGCCACAGCCTGTTGTGCAGCGGGCAGATTTTTCGCCGTTAATAAATTCAGTTTGCCCACGGTGCGTGCCGCCGCGTGATAAATATGTACCGGCTGGCTTTCGTTTAATGCGGTTTCGGCATCCAGTTGCACCGTAATACGATCCGTCGGTGAGGGTGGCGTTTGTGAAAACAGCCAGTCGCCGCGGCGGATGGAAGTGCGGTCTAAATCGGCGTTGATATTTAAGGCAAGCCTCTGCCCCGCAATACCTTGCGTATTTTGTTGATTTTGCGCATGAATATTTTTAACCCGCACTTTGCTGCCGTCGGATAAATACAGTTCATCGTCAATCTGCACCGTTCCGCTGAATGCAGTGCCGGTCACCACGGTTCCCGCGCCTTTTACGCTGAAAATGCGGTCAATGGCGTAACGGAAGGGTTTATTTTGCTCGGCAAGGTTCGGTAAAGCGGCTAAATAATCACGCAATTCGTCAATGCCTTGTCCGTCATGAGCGGAGGTGATGAAAAACGGACTTATCGCTAAAAACGGATAATTTTGCT
>JBHBXR010000003.1:0-4803 GCA_041795785.1 Mesocricetibacter sp. | reverse complement strand
TCCAACGTCATGAGTTCACGCACGGACATACGTAATCCTTGGGTGAAATCATCGTGGCTGATTTGTCCCGATACGATAACGACGGCATCTTTTTGCAGGTTGTCGCCGTATTTTTCCAAGGCTTCGGCGAATAGCGTGATGTCCAGTTTGCCGGAACGATCATCTAAGGTCGCAATCCCCAAACGGCTGCCTTTTTTAGTCACGGCAAATCTGGAACTCACAATCAAACCGCTGGCGGTGCTGATTTGTCCGCGAATATTGGGAACCAGCTCTTTTAACCGGTTCGGGCTGTAATGAGACAGCTCTTTTAAATAGCGACTAATCGGGTGACTGCTTAAATATAATCCTAACGTTTCCCGTTCACCGTCCAAAATTTGTTTTTCCGACCATTTCGGTGTTTTGGCATAAGCAATTTCGACGGCTTCCGGGCTTTCGGTGAGTACACCGAACATATCCGTTTGCCCCATGGCTTCATCTTTTGCGTGCTGACTTGAAGCTTGCAAGGCGTCTTCCAGATTTTTTGCCAGCGCGGCGCGGTGCGGTCCTAATTTATCGAATGCGCCGGATTTAATCAGGCTTTCAAAAGTGCGGCGATTGATTTGTTTCAGATCCACACGGGCGCAAAGATCGAATAAATCCTTGAAAATTCCGCCTTGATTGCGCGCGGCGATTAACGCACCGATAGGACCTTCACCGACCCCTTTAATGGCGCCGATGCCGTACACGATTTCGCCGTTATCATTTACGCTGAAATGATGTTTACCGGTGTTAATATCCGGCGGTGCGACTTTTAAGCCCATACGCAGACATTCGTCATACAAACCGACGATTTTATCGGTGTTATCCATTTCCGAGGTCATCACCGCCGCCATAAATTCCGCCGGATAATGGGTTTTCAGCCACAAAGTTTGATAGGAAACCAAGGCATAAGCGGCGGAGTGGGATTTGTTAAAACCGTAACCGGCGAATTTTTCTACTAAATCGAAAATTTTCATCGCCAGTTCGCCGTCAATACCTTTTTGTATTGCCCCCTTCTCGAAAATATCCCGTTGCGCCGCCATTTCCTCCGGCTTTTTCTTACCCATGGCACGACGCAGTAAATCCGCACCGCCCAGCGTATAACCCGCCAGTTCCTGCGCAATCTGCATGACTTGTTCTTGATACACGATAACGCCGTAAGTGGGTTCTAAAATCGGTTTCAGGCTTTCGTGCTGATATTGCGCATCGGGATAGGCGACAGGTTCGTTGCCGTGTTTACGATCGATAAAGTTCTGCACCATGCCGGATTCCAACGGACCGGGGCGAAACAACGCCACTAAGGCGATAATGTCTTCAAAACAGTCCGGTTGCAGGCGTTTGATCAGATCTTTCATACCGCGCGATTCCAGCTGGAACACAGCGGTCGTTTCCGCCCGTTTGAGTAAATTGAACGAGGCTTGGTCATCCAGCGGAATTGCCGCAATATCCACCAAAGGCTTGCCTTCTTTTTGCAGGCGGGTGTTGATCATATCCAACGCCCATTTGATGATGGTGAGCGTGCGTAAACCTAAAAAGTCAAATTTCACCAAGCCGGCGTATTCCACATCATTTTTATCGAAATGCGTAACCGGATGCAGCCCCTCACTGTCGCAATAAAGCGGGGAAAAATCGGTGATCAGACTTGGCGAGATCACTACGCCGCCGGCGTGCTTACCCGCATTACGGGTGACGCCTTCCAGTTTACGCGCCATATCGATCAGCACTTTGACTTCTTCATCGCCGTCATAGATTACCTGTAATTGCGGTTCGGCATCAAAGGCCTTGGCAAGAGTCATTCCGGGATCGGGCGGCACCAGTTTGGAAATGCGATCCACAAAGCCGTAAGGATGTCCTAACACACGCCCCACATCACGGATCACCGCTTTCGCCGCCATAGTACCGAAAGTGATAATCTGTGATACCGCGCCGCGCCCGTAGGTTTCCGCCACATGTTCAATCACGCGGTCACGTCCGTCCATGCAAAAATCCACGTCGAAATCGGGCATGGAAACCCGCTCCGGATTAAGGAAACGTTCAAACAACAGATCAAACTCCAGCGGATCCAAATCGGTGATTTTTAACGCGTAGGCGACTAAAGAACCGGCGCCCGAACCCCGTCCCGGACCGACGGGAATATCGTTATCCTTTGACCATTGGATAAATTCCATCACGATTAAAAAGTAACCGGGAAAGCCCATTTGGTTAATCACATCCAGCTCCACTTGCAGACGGTCGTCATATTCCTTGCGTTTTTCCGACCGCACTTTTTCATCGGGGAATAAAAACTGCAAACGTTCTTCCAGCCCTTCGCGCGATTTTTTAATCAGAAATTCTTCCGTACTTAAATCGCCGGTAGGAAATTGCGGTAAAAAATACTCTCCCAAACGGATGGTAACATTGCAGCGCTGCGCAATTAAGATGGAGTTCTCCAATGCGCTCGGAATATCGGCGAACAGTTCGCACATTTCCTGTTCGGAACGAAAATATTGCTGAGCGGTGTAATTTTTCGGGCGTTTCGGATCGTCTAAGGTGTAGCCGTCATGAATGGCAACGCGGATTTCATGGGCTTCAAAATCTTCCGCCTGTAAAAAACACACATCGTTGGTGGCAACAACGGGCAAATGCTGTTTCTGCGCCAAATCCAAGGCATGATGAATGTAACGTTCTTCTTCCGGATGACCGACACGACTGAGGCTTAAATAAAAATGTTCGGGAAAAAATTCTTGATAAAATCCGACCGCACTTATGGCGTTTTCAACGTTATCTTTCAACAATTGCTTGCCAACATCGCCGTTCCGCCCGCCGGATAAGACAATAATGCCTTCCCGATGTTCAAGCAACCATTGTTGATCGATATAGGGCGCATCTTGATAGCCGCGCTGATAGGCTTTGGATAATAGCAACGTAATGTTTTTATAACCGACATTATTTTTCGCCAATAAAGTCAACTCAAACAAATCATCGCCGCATAAATCGCTTTTTACCAATACATCCGTACCGATAATCGGCTTAATGCCGGAAGAAAGGGCTTCACCGTAAAAACGCACCAAACCGCAGAAATTGGTGAAATCCGTCAACGCCATTGCCACCATATTTTGCTGTACGCAGGCTTTTACTAACGGCTTGACTTTGGCAATGCCGTCAATCATAGAAAAGTCGCTGTGAACGCGGAGGTGGACGAAACGGGGCTGCGACATAAAAAATCCTTGAATAAACAAAAAAATCGGTTAAAAGTGCGGTCTATTTTAACGGGATTTTAGAAACAGGTCGAGTTTTGCCAAAATCGTCAACAGTTTCATTTTTAATTTCTACTCATTCTGTGGTAGTCTTGAGGTGAAGGCTATTTTAGGAAGGTTATAGCTTGATTTAAAAGAAAAATAATAATCAAACAAAATGGAGAGTAAGAAAATGATTAAACAAATACTCAATTTTTTTAAGTTAGAGGCGGCAAGTGGAATCTTGTTATTTACTTTTGCATTATGCGCGATTTTATTCGCGAATTCGGGATTAAAAGATTGTTATTTCCACTTTTTAGATATTCCGATTGTAGTGCAAATCGGCGAATTTATTATCAATAAACCGTTATTGTTGTGGGTGAACGACGGCTTTATGGCAGTGTTTTTCGTATTGGTGGGAATGGAAGTGAAGCGGGAATTGTTTGAGGGTACGCTGTCCAGTTATCAACGCGCTATTTTCCCCGCCATCGCCGCTTTCGGCGGAATGATTGTACCGGCGCTGATTTATTATTTCATCACCCGTCAACATCCCGAATTAACCGAAGGTTGGGCGATTCCGATGGCAACGGATATTGCCTTTGCTTTAGGTATTGTCGCGTTATTGGGGCAACGTGTGCCGATGGCGTTAAAAATCTTTTTATTGGCATTGGCGATTATCGACGACTTAGGCGCGATTATCGTGATTGCGCTGTTCTATTCCCATGACATCAGTACCACGGCATTAATTATCGCCGGTATCGCTATTGTTATTTTATTCACTCTGAATTATTACAAAGTCACGCTGCTGTCGGCATATATCGTAGTCGGTTTAATTCTATGGGCTTCGGTCTTAAAATCCGGCGTACACGCCACCTTAGCCGGCGTAATTATCGGTTTTTCTATTCCGCTGCACGGAAAAAATCACGAACGCCCATTACATGATTTCGAACATAGTCTAGCGCCTTGGTGTTCCTTCTTGATTCTGCCGTTGTTTGCCTTTTCCAATGCCGGCGTCACCCTAACCAATTTGAGCTTGTCCAGTTTGGTGTCGGCATTACCGTTAGGTATTGCGGCGGGATTAGTAGTCGGTAAAACATTGGGCGTATTCGGTTTTAGCTTTTTAGCCGTCAAACTGGGCATTGCCAAGTTGCCGAAAAACGTGAATTTCTCACAAATTTTCGCTATGGCGGTGGTGTGCGGTATCGGTTTCACAATGTCGATGTTCTTGGCAACATTGGCATTCGGCGGAGTGGACAGCGATTTAACTTCCTTGGCACGTTTGGGGATTCTAATGGGATCGGGTATTTCTGCGGTGTTGGGGTACTTGTTATTGAAACGGACAACGCAAGAACCGACTAAATACGCTAACTAAGAATATAAAAAGCGGCTTTAATTAGCCGCTTTTTAGATTGCTGACAAAGCTTATCTTTGAGAAATAACCTGGCACGAGCCGTGCTAGGTTCGTTAAGCCCAGCCCCGCTGGGGCTGAACGGAAGAGCCGCAGAGCGGCTCAGATTAAGTAACCTTATACGACTCGTATAGGGTTTGTCAACGCTCTGAAGCGGCTTTT
>JBHBXR010000002.1:0-5123 GCA_041795785.1 Mesocricetibacter sp. | reverse complement strand
GCAGAACGCCATCAACTTACCCGCTGCACCCCAGCGTTCGACCGCAATTTTCGCGCCTGCGGTGGCGTGGTCGACTGATTTTCCGCCGCGTAAGCGTGCAGCAAATTCAGGCGTGTATTTACCCAAGTCGTGTAGCTCACCTGTATAGCAGGCGATTTCCTGCGCTCCAAAAACAGCGGCAAACCCCGCCGCCATCTCGCCGACTTGGGCAAGATGGCCGCTTAAGGTTTGCCATTGGGATTCGGGCTGGTTTTCGACGGAATGGGCGTAGTATGGTTTTTCTTTTTTATTCTTTTCGCTCATATAATATACTGTTTTTTTTTTAAATATTTATTTCTCAGAATACGACCGTTTTACATTTCCACAACACAACTCGTTACCCAAACTTCACCCCCGTCACTTCCTCCGAATAATCCCATAGTTTCTGAGCTAATTCGTCTGTAATTATGCTGTCTTTGATAGTTTGTAATGCGGGTTTGCCACGGGCTTGGAAGCGGGGGGCGTAGAAGCTGCCGCCTTTAACAAACGGGGCGGTGGCGCAAAGTAACGGGGAACGGGCGCCTTTTTCGATGGGGGAGGCGATCCATTTGCCGACAAAGCCGCCTACGCCGCTGTTTTGTTGGCGGTCGGTGGCGGTTAAACCCGGATGGGCGGCGAGGGAAAGGGTGTTTGCGCCTTTGCATTCAAAATATTTTTGCAGCTGATAGCTGAACAATAAATTGGCTAATTTGCTGTCGCTGTACGCTTTCATGCGATGATACGGGCGTTTTTCCCATTTGAAGTCATCAAAATCAATCACGCCGTAACGATACATTGCGCTGGTGATGGTCACCACACGCGCATTGTCGGTACGCATGAGCATATCGGCTAACAACGCCGTCAACATAAAATGCCCGAGGTGATTGGTCGCCATGTGCATTTCCTGTCCGTTCGGCGTATGCTGCAACGTCTCCAAATTGACCGCGCCGGCGTTATTAATCAGAATATCCAGTTTTTGATAGCGCCGCTTAAACTGCTCGACAAAGGTTTTAATGGAATCCGGATCGATCAGATCCAATTGAATTGCGTCCAACTTTGCATTCGGCACGTCCTGTTTCATCTGCTCTATCGCCCGCTGCGCCTTTTCCATATTACGGCAAGCTAAAATAACCGTGGCATTTTTACGCGCCAATTCCAATGCGATTTTAAACCCCAAGCCGATATTGCTGCCGGTGACAATGGCAATTTTGCCCGTTTGCTCGGGCATCGTATCAATAGACCAAATCATGATTGTTATCCTTCCGTCATTTTAATTTTATAACGGATATTGTAGAACAACGCCTATACGGGTTCAATTCATCAAGATGATATCGGAAGGGCAAAAGTGTGAGGAATATCAAGAAACTATAAAAAAGTGCGGTCGGATTTCGGGTTATTTTAAAACAACCGAAAATCCGACCGCACTTATGAGGGAAAATCAATTAAAACTTCGCGATAAAATCCGCATAGCTGTTGATAAAGTTTTGTAACGAATCCGCTACGGCTTGGGAAGCCACTTCGCCTTGCTCGTTAAAAGTACCGCTGAACAAACCGCCGACATTCGCCGCAAAAGGCGCTACCGGCATATTGATAAACGCGCCCGAACAAATAGTACGCAATTGATCCGCCGCACGCACACCGCCGCCGGCACCTGCGCCGACACTGACGATGCCCGCCGGTTTGCCGATCCATTTGCTCTGTCCCATCGGGCGGGAAACCACGTCAATGGCGTTTTTAAGCATCGCCGAAACGCCGCCGTTATGCTCGGGAGTGACCAATAACACCGCATCGGCGCTTGCCACCGCTTCGCGCACACGGGTGTAAGCCGCCGGGCTGTTTTCGTCCAAATCGCGATCATAAAGAGGAAGATCGGCGATTTCCACCACGTTTAATTGAATGCTTGCCGGCGCAATTTTTTGCAAATGTTTTACCGTTAATTTGCTGAATGAAGTTTTGCTGCCGCTACCGATTAAGACTGCTACTTGTTTTGTCATTTCTGTTTTCCTTTTTTATTTGAAATGTATGGAACGAGCTTATTATAAATAAAAATTCAAAAAAAATTAGCCCGTTAATTGAAGATAGATTATCAACTGTAAGTAAAAAATAAAGCGCTTTTACTTGGCTTTCTCTACCACTTTTTTGGTTTTTTCGTCCATTTCCACTGTAATTTTATGATCCACCACCACATTCATGTTGATGGTAATCCCCTCTTTCGGTGTTTCCAACTGTACGGTCGGCGTACAGGCCGTCAAGCAGAATGCGGTCAGCAAACATAAAAAGTGCGGTCTGAATTTTCGCTGTTTTGTCATTTTTCCAATCGCTGATAAATACTGTGTTCTAATTGTTGCTCAAACTGTGAACTGTAATCAATCAATTCCCATAATTCATAGACATTTTCCCGATGGTTATAGTTCAACGTAATCGGGCGCTGTGTTTTTTTATTGGGATTATAACCTTTAATCCGCGCTTTAAGCTGAATAACGCCGTCCGGCGCCAAATTGACATCCGCCTCCAGCTGTTGCAAATCCATCGCGCTGATAACATCCACCAAAATACTTTCCGTCCAACCGCCTTGTTTTAAGCCTTTGATCATCTCATCAGTAAGTTTAATGCTGACTTCATCCGCCTGTGAAATCTTGCCGTTACAAATTACGCATTGTTTGCCTTGCAGCCAAAACGGGAAAACTGCGTTCACTTTGCCTTTCATTTCCAGTTGTTTATATTGCAAAAGCTCCAACACCTTTTGTAAATCAATTTGCTGTAAATGCAGATTCGCCGCTTTTCGTTGCGGCAGCGCAAGCCGGTTGATACTTAGCCGTCCGCCCAGTAAATCTATGCTCAATTCGCTTAAATTCAACGGGTTGCGACGGCTGTAAGGATAATAACCCTGCACTTTCACGCGTAAATTCTCCAGTTCCAGCACGCCGTTTTTAATCCGTTTGACGAACACTTGCACCGGATTTTTAACCAACTCCACCGAATCGTTCACATAACGGTACGGTAAAGCAAATTCAATCCCGCTGATTCCGCCGTCAGGCAGCGAAATTTCACCGGCTCGAATGGCAAAGTGTCCGCCCATCCGAATGCCCGATTCCGCCGTAATATCAAATGCGGTTTGCCCGCGTATCGTGCCGTTTTGAATGATCCAATTCCATTTTTGCGGAAATAAAGACTGGAACACGTTGGCGGATTGCTCCAACCAATAGATATTGCCGACTAATTTTTGATCGTAATAATGGGAAAAGATCTTAATCGGTCCCAGCTCTCCTGCGGTTAACTCACCCGCCAGATTAAAATCGGTGATGTCTTTTCCTTCCAACGACAAAGTAAAATCCGGCTTAACCAAACGTCCGCCGTAATCCAGTTCGATATAAGGCGCAAGCGCCCGCATTTTGCCTTGAAGTTTTTGTTCGCCATAATACCAACGCAGGTTATCCGACAACTTTAATTCCGCTTTCGGAATATTAATCCCCGCCGTGTGAATAGCGCCCGAATATCCTTCCAGCTGTTGAATCTCAACGTGATCATTGCGCCAAAATCCCTTTCCTTTAATATTCACCGCCGTATTTAACGCTTTGGCAATCCCTTTGCCGGATAAATTCCATTCCCAGCGGTTAGCGACAAAATCCTGCGCGCGATATAACGGATTATGGTTGCTACGAATATCAAAAATCGAGGTGATACCCGCAATAAATTCATAGGCTTGTCCGTCAAGACGTAAATCCAAATCGGAAAATTGCGGCGTATTGCCCTGCAAAACCGCTTGTAACCGTCCCTCTACGCCGTAGCGCCCCACCACCACATTATCCAACGGCACATTGACATTCAAACTCAAATCATGCCCGCGCCCCGTCACTCTCAGCGTCGAAGGCGAACGGAATTGAACTCTCGGATCGGCATATTCTCCGCCCAAATCAAATACCACATCGGTATATGCGATGGATTCGCCGTATTTAATGTTGCCGTGCGCCTCCAACGGAAAATAAATCCGTTCCTTACCGATAAACCCGCCGGAGCCGTAAACCACCACGTTACCTTTACCCTGTTTGCCCGAAGAAAACAAACTGACGCGCACATCGCTACTCAACGGCAACCAATCCCTCGTTGTTTTTTTCAACGTCAGATTAAGTACGCCTTGCAGCGGTTGCTGTTCGTCAACATCCCAATAGAAACTGCCCTTTTGAATTTGAATCTGATCGGCTGCAAAAGTAAAAGGCAAATTCAGCAATTCTTTTTGTTCGCTTAAATCCAGCAGTTCAACTCGTCCTTGCCAATCCTGCCATTGCAGGGAAAACGCACCTTGTTTAACGGCGAATTGGGGACGTTGCCAGTTTAATTTCAAGGTTCCTTGTTGCGGAAATTGAGTCGGATCTTCATGCAGATTAAACTGAAAATCCAGTTGATGCGTTTGTTCGTTAGTCGGCTGATAATATGCGTTGCCGCTCAGCAATAAATTATCCAATTGCGAATCTAAGCGAAAAATGACCGCACTTTGGCTCAAATCGCGCAATTCCGCCGTCAGTTTTAACTGCGAACCTTGCTTGATTAAATGCAAACGAGCATCGCTTTGTAATAACTGTCGCAGTGCGGGATCATTCGGCAGTTCCGCGTTAATCAGCCGTAATTGTTTGATTTCCACTGCGGCATCGGGAATTAAAGCTAAAAGTGCGGTCAGTTTCGGCGTTGTTTTCTCCCCGTTGCTTTCCGTCGGGTTGAATTGCATTAAGCAGGCGTAATCCAACACCGCTTTTTGTACGGAAACCGTCGATTGCAACCAGCCGTCCAACCGCAAACCTTGCAGTTCCACGGGTTGACAAGCCTGAGACGACAGGGAAAAAGCAATATCGGCGGCACTGATGCCGTTTTTGTCAAGGTTGAGCGGTTCCGCCAGCCGCAAGGAAAAATCCGGCGCCAAAAAATGATTGGCAATACGTTCCAACTGCGTACTCGATAACAACCAATAAATCGCAATCAATACAACAGCGAATAATAAAGCGACGGCGGCGGTAATCTTTTTCCACATAAGGAATCACAGGTCATCAGGTTATCGGATATAGGCAAACGTCGCCCACAGCGGCAAGCTCGCCGAAATGATGAGTAACATC
>JBHBXR010000001.1:0-6127 GCA_041795785.1 Mesocricetibacter sp. | reverse complement strand
TTCTACAATATCGGGATTAAACCGGATTGGTGGAAACTGCCGGGTGTTTCCGCACAAACTTGGGCGGATATCAGCAAAGTCATCGAGCAAAACGATAAGTATTGCCGCGGTATTTTAATTCTCGGTTTGGATGCGCCTGAATCGGAGTTTGAAGCGGTGTTCAAAGCCTCCGCAAATGCGCCGTTGGTGAAAGGATTCGCAGTGGGACGCACCATTTTCGGACAACCGTCAGCGGATTGGTTGGCAAACAAACTGGATGACCAACAGCTCATTGCAGCCGTATCCGAACGTTACCGCCGTTTAATTCACTTATGGAAAAAACGTTTTGATTAATAGCTTGTAGTATTAATCCGGAATAATATACGTAAGGCATCTTTACACCATTTGTGAGATGCCTTATTTGTTCAAGACGCAAATAAAAGATTTTGCATTTGATATGAATTTTCAGGGTGTTGCAACGGCGAATTGTATTATATAATTGATTTAAAGAGAAATTTGTTAAGATATAAGACCGAGTAAATAAATGAAAGAAACCTCGCAGTTAACGAACTTACAAGATGAAATCCGGCAACGTTACGACAGTTTAAGCAAACGGTTGAAACAAGTCGCCCAGTATGTTTTGGATAACAACAACAGCATTGTGTTCGATACCGTCGCCACTATTGCAGAGCGTGCGGACGTGCCTCCTTCTACTTTAATCCGTTTTGCCAACGCATTCGGTTTTGCCGGCTTTAACGAAATGAAACAAATTTTTCGTGAAAATTTGATGGAGGAAACTTCCAACTATACCGAGCGTTTGCAGCTTTCCCGCCGTCTTGACGAACATGAGCAACAGGAAACGTCAGGTGACATTTTGAGTATTTTCGCCCAAGCCAATTCGCAAGCGTTACAAAAATTAGCCGCTCAAACGTCGGAGGCGCAGCTGAAACAAGCGGTCGATATTTTAAACAACGCCAATAATATTTTTATCATCGGCTTGAAACGTTCGTTCAGTATCGCCTGCTATTTGGATTACGCTTTGCATCATTTGGATTGTCGTTCCTTTGTCATCAACGGGTTAGGCGGTATGTTTGACGAACAGCTGAGTCAGGTGAAAAAAGGCGATGCCGTTGTAGCAATCAGCTTCTCGCCCTATGCGCAGGAAACCTTGAATATTATGAATATCACCGCGCAGAAAGGCATCAAGCAAATTGCGATTACCGACAGCCAAATCAGTCCGTTGCTAGCCTTCAGCGATGTCTCTTTTGTAATTAAAGAGGCGCAGGTAAAAGGCTTTCGTTCGCAATGCGCCTCTATGACATTGGTGCAAACACTGGCTATCGCGCTAGGTTTGGAAAGAGAAAAAAATACGTTGATTTAGACGTTTTGTGATCTACCACACAGTCATTTTTTTATAAATCGGATAAAATGAAGTCGTATAGAAATTTTCTATACGGCTTTTTTCATTTTACTTTTCAGGAGTTAACTTATGTTTCCGGAATTTCGTGAATTAATTACTAAACTCAAGACCGAAGATGCGCATTTTGCCCGTTTGTTTGATAAACATAACGAGTTGGATCAACGGATTAAAAATATTGAGGCAAATATTGAACTCGGTACCCCGTTTGAAGTGGAAAAACTGAAAAAAGAAAAGCTGTTATTAAAAGATGAGATGTATGCCATTTTGAAAAAACGGGCTTAGAGGCAAAAGTGCGGTCGATTTTTAAAACGTTTTGAAAAATGACCGCACTTTTATCCGAAACCTCGTCAGACCAGCAATGCCGCCGCCTTAACTACAACGGAAATTGCTCTTTCTTCCGTGTCTTTCATGGTTTCCTCTTGCGGAATTTCTTGTTGGGTACGATTAACAATAGCGCCTGCCACCATCCCCGCCCGCAACCCTAATGCGGAACACATAGTAAACAAGGTGGCGGATTCCATTTCAAAATTCATCACGTTTAATTCCTGCCATTGTTTTAATGAACCCCGAAAACGACGCCAGACTTTACCGCTGTATGTATCATAGCGTTCCTGCCCCGGATAGAAGGTGTCCGATGAGGCGGTAATACCGATATGCACTTGATTTTGCCCGTCTGCGGTTGCCGCTTTATATAATGCGGTGGTACATTCGAAATTTGCCACCGCCGGATATTCCATCGGCGCAAAATGCAGACTGGCGCCGTCTAAACGGACGGCTGCGGTAGTAATCAAAATATCGCCTACGTTAATATGCGGTTGAATCGCTCCCGTGGTACCGATCCGCAAAAACGTGCGCACGCCGAGTTGCGCCAGTTCTTCCACCGCAATAGAGACCGACGGACCGCCGATACCGGTAGAGCACACTACAACGGCTTTATCTTCAATATAGCCGAGCCAAGAGGTGAACTCCCGTGTAGCCGCTAAAAATTTGGGTTTGTCCAATAAACGGGCAATACGCTCCACCCGCTCAGGCGCACCGGGAACAATGGCTAATTGAGCACCTTCAAGCATTGCTTTGGTTAAGCCGAGGTGAAAAACATCTGACATAAAAACCTCCTTTTATGGTTTGATATCACGCAGAATAGGATTTTGCATGGAAATTAATGTTTCCGTGGATTGAATTTCATCAATCAACTGAATTTTCGTTGCCAATACGGAATGCAATTCCGCGATAGTATGCGTCATCACTTTGATAAAAATGGAATAGTTACCCGTTGTATAATAGGCTTCCACCACTTCATCAAAAGCTTCTAACTTTTTGATAACTTTATCATAGTCTTTTGCACTTTTCAGTATGATTCCGATAAAACAACATACGTCATAACCCAGTTTGCGTTCGTTAATGCGTACTTTGGTACCTTCAATAATGCCTGATTGGCGCATTTTTTCCACCCGCACATGAATGGTTCCGGGGCTTACGCCGAACGCTTTTGCCATTTCCGCATAAGGCGTGCGGGCATCTTTCGTTAAGACGCGCAAAATTTGTTGATCCAGATTATCAATTTGGTGCATAACTCACCCTCCCTCTTTTAAATTTTAGATTTTATTTAAAAATAATACCTATTATTTGATAAATATCCTAATTATATTGATTTTTTGCTAAAAAGTATTGAGTTTTATGCTTTCAATATTAAATAATATGCAACAAGCGTTATCGGTGGTATAACGAAAAATAGTATATTAAAGGTTAAACAATGGAAAAATCATTTATTTTACAACAACAAGAAATCAGTTTTGCGAAGAACACGTTTACCGACAAATTGGCTGAACATTTGGGTTTGGTTGAAGTTCAGGGGCCTATCCTAAGCCAAGTGGGCAACGGTATTCAAGATAATTTGTCAGGTAAAGAAAAAGCGGTGCAGGTGAATGTGAAAATGATCCCGGATGCCGTGTTCGAAGTGGTTCATTCGTTAGCCAAATGGAAACGCCACACCTTAGCACGTTTCGGTTTTGCCGAAGGCGAAGGTTTGTTCGTGCATATGAAAGCGTTACGCCCTGATGAAGACAGCCTTGATCAAACCCATTCCGTTTATGTGGATCAATGGGATTGGGAAAAAGTCATTCCGGCAGGTCGTCGCAATCTTGCTTATCTAAAAGAAACCGTTCGCTCTATTTATGCGGCGATTTTAGAAACCGAGGATGCCGTCAGTAAAAAATTCGGTTTAAGCAAATTCTTACCGCAGGAAATTACTTTCGTACACAGTGAAGAATTGGTGCAACGTTTTCCGGGGATGAATGACAAACAACGTGAAAACGCCATTTGTAAAGAACACGGCGCCGTGTTTTTAATCGGTATCGGCGGTAAATTATCCGACGGCAAACCGCACGATATGCGCGCTCCGGATTATGACGATTGGACGACACCGTCAGAAGGCGAGTATAAAGGCTTAAACGGCGATATTCTAGTATGGAATCCTGTTTTGGAACGTGCGTTCGAACTTTCTTCAATGGGGATTCGCGTAGATGAGACCGCATTACGCAAACAACTTGCCTTAACCAATGACGAAGAGCGTTTAAAATTTGACTGGCACCAAGATTTAATCAACGGTCGCCTTCCGCTTTCCATTGGCGGCGGTATCGGGCAATCCCGTATGGTGATGTTGTTACTGCAAAAACAGCATATCGGCGAAGTGCAATCAAGCGTGTGGCCGAGTGCGGTAATGCAGGAATTTAAACATATCCTTTGATATTAAAGAATTCGATCCCGTAAGCCGCATTCTAAAAATTAAACCCACTTAATCCGGTTTTTACCGATAAGTGGGTTTTTCGTATGGCGCAAATTTTATTTGATTAAACCGATAGTTGATTTATTCCGCAGTTTTTTCAGTAACCGCTTCCGCCTCTTGTTTATTCTCGTCACTACCGAATGACAGCCAAGACGGCAGTTTTAGAAAAGGTTCCGACGGTTTTTCCGCCGCTTCCGTTTTTGCTTCATTGTTATTTTGGTCGCTACCGAATGCCAACCAAGAAGGCAGTTTGAGGAACGGTTCTGCCGGTTTTTCCGACTCTTTGAACGTTTTGCCTTCGTTTGCTTTAATTAAAGTAGCGGTCTGTTGGGCTAGTTGGGTCAAGCCTAATTGTTCGTAAGACTGTTGCATTAACGGCAGAGCGTCCAATGTAGCTTGTGTGTCAGGATACATTTTTAACATATCCGCTACGCGGTTAGAGGTAGCAACCCAAGCCTTACGCTTGAAATAGAATTTGGCGATTTCCAATTCATGACGTGCCAAACGGTCTTTAATGTATGCCATACGCGCCAACGCATCGGGCGTATAAGGGCTGTTCGGGAAGTTTTGTACCAACGTTTGGAAGTTGCTGAAAGCGGTCTTCATACTGCTGGTTTCGCGAGTTGCACGATCGATACCGAAGAAATCCTGAATAAAGTTATCGCCTAAAGCGGCGTTGGTCAATGCCGCCATATAGAGCACATAATCTAAATGACGACTTTGCGGATAGCGTTGCAGAAAACGATCGGCACGCACTAAAGTTTGTGTATAGTCCTGACTTTTATAGTATGCATAAATCAAATTCAGCTGCGCCTGTTCGCTGTAATCACTACCCGGAAAACGGTTATCCACCGCTTCTAAATAGCGGATTGCCTGACTGTAATCACCGTCTTGCAGATAGGTTTGAGCGATGGAATAGAGTTCGGGTTCTGAGGCTTGTTCCACTTCTTGCTTGGAGCTTGAGCAGGCTGTCACAGCCAGTGCGGTTAAAGCGATAAGAGTAAGTGATTTGAATTTACGCATAGCGGCTATAATCCTTTTTTCTGTATAAAAATTTAGTGTTGTGGGTTACAATGCACTCAAAATAACCTTGTTATTGTATATAACATTGTTAAATAAGCAAACCCAATAATAATGGATTTTTAATTTTTATGGCACAAATTACTTTGTCGGCTGAAGTTCAGTCGCAGCAAATGGGACAACGGTTAGACCAAACATTAGCCGAATTGTTCCCCGATTATTCCCGTTCCCGTTTAAAGACTTGGATTGAAGAAGATTTAGTGAAACTGGACGGTAAAACCGTTAATGTGCCGCGCACTAAAGTTTACGGCGGAGAGCAGGTGGAAATTACGGTGGAAGTGGAAGACGAAACCCGTTTCGAACCTGAAAATTTGCCGCTGAACATCGTCTATGAAGATGAACATATCCTCGTTATCAACAAACCGAAAGACTTTGTCGTGCATCCCGGTGCGGGCAACCCGAGTGGAACGGTGTTGAACGCATTGCTTTATCATTATCCGCATATTGCCGAAGTACCGCGGGCGGGCATTGTTCACCGTTTGGATAAAGACACCACGGGCTTGATGGTGGTGGCGAAAACCATTCCCGCCCAAACTCAATTAGTGCGCGATTTACAGCAACGTCGTATTACCCGCGAATATGAAGCGGTGGCGTGCGGCATTATGACCAAAGGCGGCACGGTGGACGAACCGATGGCACGCCATCCGACCAAACGTACGGCAATGGCGGTGCATCCGTTGGGTAAACCGGCGGTTACCCATTACCGTATTATGGAGCGTTTCCGCAATTACACCCGCTTGTGTTTGCGTTTGGAAACCGGACGCACCCATCAAATTCGCGTACATATGGCACATATCGCTCATCCGCTGTTAGGCGATCAAACTTACGGCGGTCGTCCGCGTCCGCCTAAAAACGCCGGTGAA